>JAISAF010000080.1 GCA_031266855.1 Spirochaetales bacterium | reverse complement strand
GCGGGCCGCCTCCCCGGCGGTAGTGTATCCGCGGGCGGACAGGGCGTTTATCAGCGCTGTTTTTCCCGCTCCCGGCCCGCCGCTTATCACATAAAAGTTTTCGTTTCTGAAAATATTTTCCACTGGTAGCCTCCTTATGACCCTCTGGAAAAAAATTCCGCCGGGGCTGGTTATAACAAAAATGCCGTACCTATATATAGGGGTGGTTTTAGCCTGTTTTGTGGGGGAATAAATAATTCTCTCACATATTCAAAAAAAGGTAAAGGTGATAAAGAATGAGAATTTTTACCACAAAGCCAGAAAAGCGGGTCTGCCTGTACGCACCTGGTTAGCCGCTCTGCGCAGCGCGAAGCGCTGCGTACACCCGTCCCCTGCCCGCTGCCGCCCACTGCGGCGGCCTGAAACCAGTCCGCGGAATTGCCGAAGGCAATTCCGCGCCTGTAACCCGCCGGGCCGCGATTTTGCGCGAGCAAAATCGCGGGGTTTGCCTCCGTGCGCGGCGCGAAGCGCCGCGCTGCCGCTGGTGCGCGCGGCAGCCGGCGGTGATAAAGACGTGTACAGCGCGTAGCGCGCTGTGCCTGGTGACAAACCACGCAATTTTGCCAGAACAAAATTGCGGCCGCCGGGTTGCGGCGCACAATTGCGCGTGCGTAATTGCGCGGGTTCCGCGTTTACGGGAATGTGTTAGCCGCTGGGCGCGCGCAAGGGATTGCAGCGGAAAGCCCACAGGATTTGCATTGGCAAATCCGAGGACTTGCAGCGGAAAGCCCGGTTTTTTGCGGCATAGCCGCAAAAAAATGCGCCCAAATTCCGAATATTATTGAACAGGCTCTAAACTAAGAATTGCCTCCTCCAATAATTTCCAGAAGCTCGCGGCTTCCCGGACGGGAAATCCGCCGGTATTCCGCCCCCAGAATCCGGGCAAATAGCGCGCCCCCGGCCGTGTCTGCCCCGGGCGGGTTTGTATCAACAAAAACCGTTCGTATGCCTTCCGCCCTGACACGTTCCCCCAGAGCGCGGATCTCGGCAGACATATCCCCGCCGGGAACAAGAGGCACGTTTGCCTCGCCGTCGGACACAACAACAAGAACGGTCTGTAATGAAAAGTTTTTCAGTTTTTCCGTGCGGATAAGTCTCCATGCCTTCAGAAGCCCATCCGCAAAAGGTGTGGCGCCACCGGAGGAAAGCCGCTCCAGTTTTTTCCGTGCCAGATGGATGCTGGAACCCGGCGGCAGAAGAATCCGCGCCTCCTGCCCGCGAAAGGCCAGAAGCGCGACCCTGTCCCTCCTGATATAGGCGGCCCGCAGAAGCGCAAGTACAGCACCCTTTGCCGCGGCAAGCTGGGCCGAAGCCCCCATTGAGTCGGAAGCGTCCACAAGAAAAAGAATAAAACCCGATCCCCTGCCACGGCGGATTTTTTTCCGCAAATCGCATGGCAGAATTTTCAGCGGCCTTTTTCCCGCCCCGCGCAGGGCAGCCGCTTTCAGACTTGCCATAATGGCAGGATCGCGGACTTTTTCTCCCCGCGCCGGTACGGCATAGCGGATGAAACGCCCCCGCGTCCCCGCGCGCAGTGTTTTCTCCTTGCCCCTGCCCGTGTTTTTCCGCCGCGGTATGGCGCTATCGATATCCGCGTCAATGCCTACTTCTTCAAACCCGGATTCCCGCTGGAAAGTTTTTTTTTAAGATAGGTAAAAATAATACTGCCCGCGGCGGCGTTGCCAGGAACCTGCATTTCCCCCAGGATTTCAGGATCAATACCGAACTCTTCGCTATAGCCTTCGGGAACCCCGGCCTCATCCGCGGAGCGCTCATCAAAATCCCTGGAACTAAAACCAGCTTCCGGCGAAGGCTTCCCCCCGCCAAACAGATTTTCGATCTTCTCCAAAGCGCCCTCCGGCCCTTCAAGAATTCCCAAAGCCATCCGGTGCGGAAGGACAAGGCGGGCCGCCTCCCGTACATGAAACTCCAGCACACGCGGCGATTCGGTAAAAGCCGCAAGGGCAGCCGCGGCCTTCATCATAGCGATTTCCGCCCGGTGCCCCGCCGTCCCCGCTTCGGAAGCGGTTTTTACAATAAGGCGGAGCATGGCTTCATCAAGCCGCACACTGCCAAGCCGCTCCCGCGCCTGTATGATTTGCCGCGCCAAAACCGCGTCCTGCCCCGCCCAGCGGCCGGAAAACTCAAGAGGGGTCCGCTCAAAAGCCAGACGCCGCTTCAAAATCTCAAGCCGCTCTTCTTCCTCCGCGACACCGCAAACCGTCACACACAAACCAAAACGATCAAGGAACTGCGGCCGCAGTTCCCCCTCTTCCGGGTTCATCGTACCAGCAAGTATAAACGAAGCAGGATGAGAAAAAGACAAGCCCTCCCGCTCCACAAGGTTGACACCCGTAGCCGCCGCGTCAAGCAGCATATCCACAAGATGATCCTCCAGAAGATTTACCTCATCGATATAAAGAATACCCCTGTTTGCCGCCGCAAGAAGCCCAGGCTCAAAGCGCTGCCGCCCCGAACTCAGCGCCTCCTCAATATTCAACGTCCCCACCAGCCGGTCTTCAGTCGCGTTCAAAGGCAAATCCACCAAAGGCGTCGGTATCTCCACGCTCTCAAGAACTTCCCCCGCCTCAGCCCTCCCGCGGCACCCATCATGCATCTTCGACACATCATCCGGCGGACAATGATAAGCGCAGCCCTTAACAACCCTGATAGGAGGCAAAAGCCCCCGCAGCGAACGCACCGCCGTTGTCTTCCCCGTACCCTTCTGCCCCCGGATAAGAACACCGCCAATAGACGGATCAACAGCATTCAGTATCAACGCGCTCTTCATAAGAAGCTGCCCCACAATAGCCGAAAAAGGAAAATCCCCGTGACTCATCATTTTATGGTAACGCTTTCCAGTGGTTTCAACAAGGGAGCGCCCGAAAGTCTTTACAGGCGTTTTTGGGCGCCTTTTTTGCGGTTTGGGAATTTGCACAGCAAATTCCCAAACCGCAAAAAACCGGGCTTTCCGGGACTCCGCTATCGCTGCGGCCCCGCCTGCGGCGTGGCTGCTTCGCATCCCTCCAATCCCTTGCGCGCGCTCCAGCGGCTAACAGCGGCCTGAAAACCAGGCCCGCGGCGGGTTATGCGCAATTTGCTAAAGCAAATTGCGCATAATGGATTTCAGCACACACGGATGACCCAAAAACTCCGCGCCGCGGGAATTGCCACAAGGCGGTCCGGGGGCTGGAACAGCCGGAAGGAATAGGTTAAAATCCATTCAAGCGAGGTTATTCCCTATGAAAGCCTTTCCCCTGAATAAAGCCTTTACCTTCCTTGAGCCCGGCCCGGTTATTTTGGTAAGTACCGCCGACGGAGACAAACGCAATATCATGACCCTGTCCTGGACCATGGTGCTGGATTTTACCCCCCGTTTCGCGTTTATGACAGGCCCCTGGAATTATTCCTGCAAGGCCCTCATCAAAACGAAGGAATGTGTCATCGCCATACCCACGGCTGATATGTCCAAAACCGTAGTTTCCATCGGCGCCTGTTCCGGCGCGGAGATAGACAAGTTTGAAAAGTTCAAACTTACTCCCCTGGAGGCGAAATGTGTTCACGCGCCTTTGATAAAGGAATGTTACGCCAATATAGAGTGCCGGGTGGTGGACTATATCAAAAAACACGGCATCTTTGTACTGGACGCCGTGGCCGCCTGGGTTGACGAAAAGCGTAAGGATAAGCGCCTCTTTCACGCTATAGGCGACGGCAGGTTTATTGTGGACGGGGAAAAAATCAACCACCGGAAAATCATGGCGGCGAAACTGCCGGAAGGGGTGTGAAGCCGTATGGAAGCCATTCCCCTTTTTGAAACGCAGCACTTTGTTTTCAAACCCTTCACCCGCAGCCTGACGCCGGTTCCCGCTATAACCAGGGAATGGAAACCGGACTTCGCTATGGATGATGATTCGTACCGGGCGGTAGAGTTTGCGGACGGCCCCATTCCCGCCGGAAAGGTCCGGTTTACCGAACTTCTGCTGCTGCTTCACAGTATAATCGCCGCCGGGAGCATCAGTAAAGACGAATACGAAAGAACACTGGCCTACCTTGATTCCGCCTGTGTCGGCAACGAAAGCGGCGGGGCGCTGCGCGTGGCGGTTCTCCTTAAAGACGGGGACGCGGGGGATACGCTTGCGGCGCTGGTCCATTTGGTCAATCCCTCGGCGCCGGAACTGGAATTGAACACGAGCGGCCGTATTCCCGGCTTCCGGGAAAAAGGCTACGAACGGGAAATCATCGCCGCCTTCCTGCCCTGGGCGCGCTCCCGTTACGGTTTTAACACCTTCCGCCTGTATGACCCCCGCCGGGGAAAGGAGTCCGCGCCGCCGGACACCGTTTCGGTATACAACCCCAAGGAGCCGGAAAAGAAATATTATGGGCATATCAATTTTGCGCCGGGGGACGTTTCGATAGATGTCTATGAAAAGCCCGTCCGCCCCCTGCCTGAGATCCGTGAACTGCGGATTGACTGCGGCGGCGGCGTAACCATGCTGCTGGACATTACCCTCGAACGGGACATTCAATATTATGATTACGAGGACTACAACTGGAAAATCTCCAGCGCCTTTGATGAAGACGTCGGCGATACGGCGGAGGAACTGATCGCCGGACAGCGCGGGTTCTACGAAACATTGTTTGGGGTGTGGAAAGGCGATGTATAAAGATGATTTAGTAATTTAACATTACAAAAAACATCAGTGGATTCGGCGGGAAAAAGTGACGGTTTGCAGCCGCGCAAGGGATTGCAGCGGAAATCCCACAGGATTTGCATAAGCAAATCCGAGGAATTGGAGCGGAAAGCCCGGTTTTTGGCGCTTTGCGCCAAAAATGCGCCC
>JAISAF010000045.1 GCA_031266855.1 Spirochaetales bacterium | reverse complement strand
CCTCGGCCCTTAGCCTGTGTATACGCAAAGGGCTTTTTAGGGCCTCTTGCCCGGAAAGCCTGTTACCGGAAAAACACGCTCCCGCGTGCGTTTACCGGGGCATGGCAAAATCGCGCAGTGCGGCTACTCACGCGGAATTGCCTGTGGCAATTCCGCGGGCGGGTTACGGGTCGCCGCCGCTGGCGGCGGCGGGCTTTAAGGCCGGGGTTTTTTGCGGAAGCAAAAAACCCCGGGTGGCAAACCCGCGATTTTGCCTCGGCCCTTAGCCTGTGTATACGCAAAGGGCTTTTTAGGGCCTCTTGCCCGGAAAGCCTGTTACCAGAAAAACACGCTCCCGCGTGCGTTTACCGGGGCATGGCAAAATCGCGTACTGCGGGTACCCACGCGGAATCGCCGCAGGCGATTCCGCGGCCTCCAGCAGCCCGCGCAAGGGATTGGAGGGGCGCGTAGCGGTCCGGCCGCTTCGCGGCCGGACGGAACCCCCGGAAAGCCCGGTTTTTTTCATTCCGCGCGCGGAATGAAAAAAATGCGCCCTTCTGCGCTTCCCTTGATTAATTTTTTTTGGAATGCTACGCTTTTTTTATCAGGTTCTATCCATACCAGGAGGAAACCGGGAGGAAAATTGCTCAAACAGGATCCAAAATACAGTAAGTATATTCAAATATTAAAAGAAGAGCTTGTGTCCGCTATGGGCTGTACCGAGCCGGCGGCCATAGCCTATGTTTCGGCACGCGCCCGGCAGATACTTGGCGCGCCGCCCGAACGGGTGCTTATCGAAGTAAGCGGCAATATCGTTAAAAATGTAAAAAGCGTTCTAATCCCAAATACCGGGGGCTTAAAAGGAATCCGGGCCGCTGCCGCCGCGGGTATTGTCGCGGGAAATCCCGCACGGCATCTGGAAGTACTCTCAGAGCTGAAGCCGGAGCAGCGGGAAGAGATCGCCCGTTTTCTGGAAGATATTCCCATAGAAGCGCGTCTTGCCAGCAGCCAGAGAGTGTTCGAGATAGCGGTTCATCTTTATAAGGCGGATTCCCATGTACAGGTTCTTGTTACCGATTCGCATACGAATATCGTGCTGGAAGAAAAGGACGGGAAAATCCTGTATGAAAAAACTCAAGAGGGGCCGCAGCAGCAGGAAACCGACAGAAGCGTTCTGAACGTGGATGATATTATTGATTTTGCCGATACCGTGGATCCCGATGATGTACGTGATATGCTGGAAACCCAGATCCGCTATAATTCGGCGATCTCCCACGAAGGGCTGGAAAAAAGCTATGGGGCGAACATCGGCAGGATTATTCTCAAAAGTTACGGAAATGACATCAGACAGCGGGCAAAAGCCGCCGCCGCCGCGGGTTCCGACGCGAGAATGAGCGGCTGCGAGCTTCCAGTGGTCATTGTGTCAGGCAGCGGGAATCAGGGAATAACCGCGTCCGTGCCGGTTCTGGAATACGCCATGGAATCCAAGGCGGACAGGGAAAGCCTTCTGCGGGCGCTCGTGGTCTCCGATCTGGTTGCCATACATTTGAAATCGGGTATAGGACGCCTTTCGGCCTACTGCGGAGTTGTCTGCGCGGGAGCCGCGGCCGGCGCGGGAATAGCCTACCTTGATGGAGGCCGGAACGAAGCAATAAGCCATACCATCGTGAATGCCCTTGCCATCGTTTCCGGCATTGTCTGCGACGGGGCAAAGCCTTCCTGCGCGGCAAAAATCGCGGCGGCGGTTGACGCCGGTATCTTCGGCTACGAAATGTACAAAAACGGCAAGCAGTTTTATGGCGGGGACGGTTTCCTCGCCAAAGGAGTGGAAAATACAATTAAAATCATCAGCCGTATCGGCAGGGAAGGGATGCGGGACACCGACAGGGAAATTATTCAAATAATGCTTGAGCACTAAAGCCGCCCATAATCTTTATGGGCGCATTTTTTTGGGCGTGCTTCACACGCCCAAAAAAACCGGGCTTTCCGCTCCAATTCCTCGGATTTGCTTATGCAAATCCTGCGGGATTTCCGCTTCAATTCCTTGCGCGCGCGCCAGCGCACCAGCGTATTTTTGCTACGCAAAAATACGCGACCGGCAACCCCCGCGATTTTGCATACGCAAAATCGCGGCGCGGCGTATAGGCGCGGAATTGCCACAGGCAATTCCGCGCACTTGGTACCACCAGCGCGGCGCTACGCGCCGCGCACGTATTTATCACCGCCGGCTGCCGCACGCGCCAGCGGGAAGCCGGAACCGTATTTTCTTTGATAGCGGGATATTAAGCCGCCTGTAAGCCTTTTTTCGTTTACAGACAGCTAAAATAAAAAAAATTAAAAGGAGTACACAGGGAAATGACACACAGGGAAAGAATTGAAAACGCGCTGGCAATGAAACAGACCGACAGGCTGCCATACAGTATGTGGCTGCACTTCCCGAATGAGGACAGAATGCCTGTCCGCCTCGCGGAGCTGACATTGCGCTACCAGCAGGAACTCGATCTTGATTTTATAAAATATATGCCCTACGGCATGCATTCCACGATTGACTGGGGTTCGCAGCTTGATTTGTTTCCCGGTTTCGACAGAATACCGGAACCCCATAACCGGCCAATACAAAAACCGGAAGACTGGGACAAAATTACCCCAAAAAGCGGAACGCGCAGCGAATACGCGATTATCCTTGAATCCCAGCGGCTGTTCCGGAAAATGCGCACGGAGATTGTGCCCTTCGTGCAGACCGTGTTTAGCCCTATGACAACCGCCGCGAAACTGGCATCCGAGGCGACGCTTATTGAACATCTGCGTACCTGTCCTGAAAAGGTAAAGCGGGGGCTGGAAGTAATAATGGAAACTACCATCGAATACGCCAATGCCGCTGTGGACAACGGCGCGGATGGGATTTTCTTCGCGACGCAGATGTCCAACAAAAAAATTACGGCACAGGAACATGCTGATTTTGTAAAAGCCTATGACCTCCCGATTCTGAACTCCATTAAAGGAAAATCCTGGTTCAACATGCTGCATGTTCACGGCGCGAATACCTGGCTGGAGGAACTTCTGGATTATCCTGTCCAGGCGATCAACTGGCACGACCGCGACGACGGGCCGGCTATGGCGGATCTGCGTAAACTTGTGAAGGACAAGGCTTTTATCGGCGGCCTGAGCCATATTAAAACCCTGCCCAGCGGTACGGAAGCGGAGATAAAAGCGCAAATCGAAGATACCTGGAACAAGGGCGCGGCCCGGGGCGTGATTCTGGCGCCGGGCTGCGGGGCGCTGCCGGCAACGCCCAAGGAAAGGCTTCTGTTTGTCCGCAAATGCGTCGAGGAAACCGCGAAAAAATAGCGGCGCCATAAATCATGCGAAGAAATAAACCGCAAAGTCAAAAAGACATGAAGGTAAAAACTTATTAGAATCCGCTCGGCGTAGGCTCTGCCTACGCCGGATTAGAAGCAAGCGTCCACGCTTGCGGCTTTGCACCCCTCGCTCCGCGTTAAACTTGACCCATAGAATTTTTTAACCGCGAAGCCTGCGAAGTCAAAAAAGAAGTCAAAAAAAAGACATGAGGGCAAAAACTTATTATACTTTTTCGACTTGGCGGTAAATTTTTCTTTGCGGTACGGTATAATCATCCTCTTTCGGATTGTGGGATCAGATTTAGCTTTCAGGCCGGGGTAACGGTCTGTCACTCCTATAGGGAATAATGTTGCGCGTAGCGCGAAAAGCCCGCAGGCGCGCAAGGGATAGGAGCGGAAATCCTTTTTTACCGCGAAGCGGTAAAAAAGATTGCAGCGGATAGCCCGGTTTTTGGGCCGCCGTAAGGCGGCTCAAAAATGCGCCCAAATTCTTTTTAAAATCTTCATAATGCTGAATTGCTGATTGCTGGTAAAATCTACTTGCCCAATGAAAAATGGCGTGATAAACTAGGATATCTTTTACTATTCATAATGAGGATTTAAGGAGGTCTATTATGGTGCGAAAGATTCTTTTTGGTGTTTTTGCGCTGCTTATGGCGGGTTCCCTGTCGGCCGGGGGCACTTCGGAAAGCGCCCAGCCCGCCGCGGGACAAACATACAACCTGCGTATGGCAAGCGTCGTCAACGCGCCGCATCCCTGGTTTGACGCGGCGAATTATCTGATTCAGGAAATGGCCGCGAAAACCAATAACGCCGTGCAGATTAAGATTTTCGGCGGCGGTCAGCTTGGAACCGACCAGTCCACTTTTGAGGACATGCGGGTAGGAACCCTGGATATGGTTATGGGCGGGGCAACCACGGCAACCCCCAGCGTTCCCGAACTCGGCATTCTTAACCTGCCGTATTTTTACCGCGACCTTGACCAGTTCCGCAAAGTTATGGCGCATGACGGCCCGGTGTTTCGCAAATACCGCGAGATTTACGAACAGAAGAATCTTGGCGTCCGCCTTATGGCTCTCGGTGGCGGAGGCGCCCGTGTTTTTTCCAATAACCTGCGGGACATAAAAGAACCCAGCCAGTTGCAGGGTATCAAAATGCGTGTCCCTAACAATCCCGAAGATGCCAGAGTATGGAGTTCCGTAGGCGCCCTTGTAACCGGCATGCCCTGGAATGAAATTTATCCGGCGCTCCAGGCCGGCGTTATCAATTCCTTTGAAAGCACCTTCAGTTCTTTTGTGGGCAGCAAACTCTACGAAGTAGCCAAGCACGTGAGCAACACCCAGCACATCATCATGGTCAGCCATTTTCTGATGAGCGACATTACCTATAAGAAGCTTCCCGAAGACTACCGCAAACTGCTGGATACGGCATCCGCCGAGGTCAACAGAATTTTCACCGATAAGGGAGACGAGCTTGACGCTCAGTTCATCAGCGACCTGCAACAGAAGTACGGCTGTACGGTCAGCGAGGTAAACAAGGCAGCCTTTATGGCGGCCTTTCAGCCTCTGCATGACGAACTCGCGGCCAAGGGAGGCGCTCAGGAGATACTGAAACTTCTCCGGCAGGAACGCGACAGATAATACAGATAAATCAAATACATAAATACGGAAAAAAAACTATGAAACCGTTAAAAAAGTTGAATGACTTCCTGTGTGCGGTTTTGCGGGCCTTGTCCCTGGTACTGGTATCAATTTTTACCTGCCTTGTGATTTTCCAGGTACTGGCCCGTAATTATATTAAAATTTCTGTTCCCTGGACGGATGAGATGGCCATTATTTTCTTTATTTGGGCGGTTATGACAGGCACGGCGCTGGGCGTCCGCAGCCGGGTTCATTACATCGTGGATATTTTTCCTTCTTCCTATGTCCGCGTAAATACCGTCATGGATATGGCCGCCAACATTCTTGTTTTCTTTGTCATTATTGTCCTGTTCTGGAGCGGAATCACCTATTTCCAAATGGGATTAAGCAGAAATTTCAATTCCATAATCATTACTATGGGATGGCTGTTTATTTCGCTGCCCGTTTCCGCGGCCTGCATGATTCTGTTTACTATCGAAAATTTCCTCATCGACATTGGCCGCCTGAAAGCGGCCTTTGCGAAAGGAGTCGCGCAATGAATTCCATTATTCTTCTGCTGGGAGCTTTTTTCGCTCTTATCGCTATACGCGTTCCCCTGGCTTTCGCGCTGGCCCTCTCCTCGCTTGCCGTCATCTGGCAGCTTGATTTGCCTTTTGTGAGCCTGGCAAACCAGTTGTTTACGGGAATCAATTCGTTTCCTCTTCTGGCTGTTCCGTTTTTTCTGATTCTCGGCAACCTTCTGACTACCGGAGGTATTACCGAACGCCTTATCGATGTTTCAAACGCCTGGGTAGGACACATTAAGGGCGGGCTTGCTCACGTTAATGTCGTGGTAAGCATGCTCTTCGCGGGCCTGTCCGGGTCTCCGGCTTCCGACGCGGCGGGCGAGGGGGCGGTCATCATCCCCGCGATGCTCAAAAGCGGATTTGACAAGGATTTTACCGTCGCCATCACCGCCTGCTCCTCTGTGTTAGGCGCCATTATCCCGCCGAGTATCACGATGGTACTCTACGGCGCGATGGGCCAGGTGTCTGTGGGCGCGCTCTTCCTTTCAGGCATTGTACCGGGAATCCTTATCGGATTCTCCCAAATGGGCTATGTCGCCTACGTGTCGCACAAACGCAATTATCCCGCCCTGCCCAGAACCGGCTGGAAACAGAGGTTTATCCGCACCGCGAAAGCCCTGCCGCCCCTGTCCGTGCCGCTCATTATCCTTGGCGGCATTACCGCCGGTATCTATACCGCCACGGAAGCCGCCGCCGTGGCGCTCCTTGTCGGCTTTGTTCTCGTGTACGGCGTGTACCGCGACGCGTCCATCAAGGACTTCCCCAAAGCGCTCATCACCGGAGTCGTTACCTTTTCCCTGCCCATGTTCTGCGTCGCCTGCGCCTGCGTCCTGGGCTGGCTTATCGCCTTTCTCGACGCCCCGGCAATGATCGCCCGCACCATGTTAAGCGTTACCACCTCGTACTTCGGCATTTACATGATGCTCATCATCTTTCTGCTTATCATCGGAACCTTCCTGAGTCCCGTGGCAAGCGTCATCATTTTCCTGCCCATCATTCAGGAAATGGGCAACGCCGCCGGCGCGGACCCCGTACACCTTGGCGTCATCGTTACCGTGCTGCTCTCCCTAGGACAGGTAACACCGCCCTATGGCATCTGCCTCCTCATCGACTGTCAAATCGCCGACCTGTCCATGCCCAAAGCCTTCAAAGCGACGATACCCATACTGCTTCTCGCACTGGTCGTTGTAATTATAGGAATCGCCTTCCCGGAACTTTTTCTTTTTATACCGAAACTGTTTATGCCCGATGTCTTTCAATAATTTTTAAATTTGGGCGCATTCCGTGGGCGCCCTGAGCGCCCACTACAATCCATACTTATCGGAAAGCGGCCGTCTTCGGGCGCATTTTTGGGCCGCCTTACGGCGGCCCAAAAACCGGGCTTTCCGTTCCAAGTCCTCGGATTTGCCCATGCAAATCCTGTGGGCTTTCCGCTCCAATCCCTTGCGCGCGCACCAGCGCCGGGCAGACGCCCCCCGATTATTTTTGCTACGCAAAAATACCCGGCCGACAAACCCCGCGATTTTGCTCCCGCAAAATCGCGACCCGTCCATGCAGCCTGGTTTCGCTAAAAAACCAAGCTGCGGAGCAATAGATTAAATTTATATTTTGAGTAATATCTTATGGAGAATATATTGTATAAAGACGTTTTAGTTTATGAATACAAAAATAATTATTTTGTAATTCAAAGAAGTACACAGGGGCAAGAATATGATAAAAGAGTAAAAGCAGGTGAAAATGCCGGCCTATTTTCTAAATTATCATTAGATTGTCCGTCGGAAAGCCTGGGCAATGATGTTTTCATGGCATTAGAAAATTATAATAAAATACGACCGAGCTTTGATCCATGGGAACTTAAGGAATTAAATAAACAATCTTGTATTTGGGTCGGGGCACGGGGAAGAAAAACATTTGATAGAGACAGCAGATGTGTTCAAATCATCAAAACAAATAAATTGAAAATAATACCATTTGATAATTGTAATAAAAATGAATGGTATGGGCCGATGACAAAAGAAATGGGATTCAAAAATAAAGTAACAACCATTGAGGTTCATAGTTCATTTGAAATAATAGGGAATAAGGTAAAAGCCGCATTTAAAGAATCAACATACAATCCTAAAAGAATATGACTAATCAACCAGCCCCGCCGTAAGCGGCTAAACCTGCCTCACAGAATTTTTTAACCGCGAAGTCGAAGAAGTCAAGAAAGTTCTCATTCAACTTACTCTGGAACCTGGGCCATTTTTTCTATTTTTTCCTGTTCGCGGATACAATAATTTCCTTTATTCTTTGTTTCTTCTTACTTTTTCGACTTCGCGGTAATTTTTTTTTAGACCCGCCGGAAGGTTGCCGAATAAGTCTAATATACCCTGTTGACATTATTTTTAAAATATTATAAATAGAATAGCCACGGAGGCCGCAAATGAATAAAAAGATGTATATGGTGATAATCAATCTATTTGCTGGTATATTTTCTTTATATTCTCAGCAAAATGACAGTTATGAAATAGAAATTGTCATTGAAAATAATATAAAAACAATAACAATTAATGGTTATAATGGGAAAGAATCCAATATAAGAATACCTGAAGAAATTGACTCTATTCCTGTAACAAAAATCAGCAACGGGGCTTTCGCGAATAATAAATTAACGTCAGTTATTATTCCAGATACGATTACATATATTGGCCATATAGCATTTGAAAGTAATTTATTACAGGAAGTTGTATTGTCAAACACTGTAACAGCAATAAACCAACTTGCTTTCGCGAATAATCAAATAAAAAATATCATTATACCTAAGGGGATAACGTTTATTATGGATGGCGCGTTTGAGGATAATCAAATAAATGAGATTATTATCCCGAATAGTGTAACTGAAATTGGAAATGGGGCATTTGCGAATAATCCATTAGAAAAAATTACCATTGGAGAAAATGTTGAGTTATACGAA
>JAISAF010000026.1 GCA_031266855.1 Spirochaetales bacterium | reverse complement strand
TGCTCGAACGCGAAGCTCAGTACATCCCGGTAGCGGTATAGTTCCAGCCGTATCGCGTCATAGAAGGCGGTATGCCAGGTAACAGCCTGTTTTTTTTCCTGCCCGTCGGTTCCGTTGCTGATAAGTCACCTTCCTGTAAGGAAAATATAGCGTAAAAATCCGTATCAGGCAATGCCCGGGCGGCAGCCAGGAACCGGGCCACGGCACTAATTGCCAAGGGCAATTAGGGACGTGCGTATAACGCCGGCTGCCGCCACCTGTTACGCTTTTAGCTTCAAAATCAGGCCACGCAAGCCAATTGCCGAAGGCAATTGGCTTGCGTGCGTGCAACCCGCCGCGCCAGGGATTGTAGTGGAAAGCCCACAGGATTTGCATTGGCTGCTCGCCCATGCATCCTGGGCAAATCCGAGGACTTGGAACGGAAAGCCCGGTTTCCGGCGCGAAGCGCCGGAAAGGCGCCCGAATTCTTTCGCGGCAGAATAATCCTGATAGTCATGAAAAACTTTATCTCCTGGCGCTTCCCCTCCTTCCTCATTTGACAGGGGGGAGGCGTGGATATATTATGAGCGTGCCACACAAAAATTTTGGAGAGGAGTGATGTATGCTGAAACACAATAACGAGCTGCGGCACGAATTCGCGCCGTCCCTGCGGGGAGGGAAGGGTACGACGGAGGTGATTCATCTTCTGGAGAAGGATCAGTTTCATAACAAGGGCAGGCTTTTTGCGCATAACAGGCTTCAGCCGGGTTCTTCCATTGGGTATCACAGGCACGAGGGCGATTATGAGGCGTATTATTTTATTAGGGGCGAGGGGATGTTTAACGATAATGGCAGGGAATATCCTGTGAGGGCGGGGGACTGTACGCTTATTGGTGTGGGCGAAAGTCATGGTATAGAAAATACGGGCGGGGAGGATCTTGAGTTTATCGCGCTTGTTTTGTTTGATTAATGTTTGATTAAATGGTGTACTGTTTTATATTGGATAGGTCTATTTCCGGGATTTTAGGATTTTAAGGATAAAGGTAAAGGATGGGGATAAGCGGATGACTTTGAAGGAAATGCTTTGTAACAAGCCTCCTGCGAAGAGCGGTTTGAAAAGCCGCGCGGATATTCGCCGGCAGCTTGAAAACGATAAATGTAAACTGGTGGTGGTGGACGATGATCCCACGGGAACCCAGACGGTAAGCGGTATACGCGTGTATATGGATTGGTCGGTGCCGACTTTGGAGCGTGCCCTGGCGCGGGAGGACGCGGTTTTTTACGTTAGTACAAACTCGCGCGCGTATCCTGAGAACCGGATGCGCGATCTTACCCTTGAGTTTGCCCGTAATTTACGGGCCGCCGCGGATACCTGCGGGGTGCGCGTTCTTATGGCTTCCCGCAGCGATAGTACGCTGAGGGGGCATTATCCCGCGGAAGTGGACGCGCTTCTTTCCGGCTGCGGGCTGGAGGCGGATGGCGTTATTATCGCCCCGGCTTTGTTTGAAGCGGGCCGTTATACGATAGACGATATACACTGGGTGGAAGAGGCGTCCGGGGAGCGGGGCCAGGCGGGGCAGATGATCATGGCGGGCGATACGGAGTTCGCGCGGGATCCGAACTTCGGTTACACGAAGAGCAATTTGCGTGAGTGGGTTGAAGAGAAGACGGGGGGGCGCTGGAAGGCGGCTGAGGTTCTGTCTCTTTCCCTTGAAACCCTGCGCGAAAAGGGAGGGGAGGGGGCACTACAGGTTCTTTTAGGCGCGAAGGGCGGGGTTCCTATTATTCTGAACGCGGCGGCTTACGAGGATATCGAGACGGCGGTTCTGGCTCTTGCCGCGGCGGAAAAGGAGGGGAAGAGGTTCATCTACCGCTGCGCCGCCTGTTTTGTCAAGGTGCGGGGCGGTTTTCTGGACAGGCCGCTTCTTACGGCAGGGGAGCTCGGTCTTGTGGAGGGGCCGGGTCTTGTTGTTGTCGGCTCGTATGTGGGGAAAACCAGCCGTCAGCTTGAACGCCTCCTGCAAGCGGGCGGCTGCGAGGCTTTGGAACTGAACGTCGATACCCTTGCCGGGGAGCCTTCCGCGGCGCAGGCCGAAGTGCGGCGGGTTTCGGGCCGTGCGGACGCGGCTCTGGCGGCGGGCAGAACCGCTGTCGTATATACTTCCCGCTCGGTACGGAAGGCCGGGGGCAGGGAATTCCTTGACTTCGGCAGCAGGGTTATGACGGCTCTGTGCGATACGGTCAGGGCCGTTACGAAGCGGCCTTCGTTTGTTATCGCCAAGGGCGGTATAACCAGCGTTGAAATAGCGAAGACGGGCCTTGGCGTCAGGGAAGCCTATGTCGCGGGGCAGATCGCGAAAAGCGTTCCTCTGTGGGAACTGGGGCCGGAAACAAAATGGCCCGGCATACACTATGTTGTTTTTCCGGGTAATGTAGGAAACGACGATACCCTTACGGAAGTCGTGGCGGAGCTGCGGAAATAGGGACGCGGATTTTCGCGAGGCAGATTGTAATTCAGAATTTGGGCGCATTCCGGGGGCGCGTAAGAAGCGCCCGCTACAATAAATTTCTTCTCGGAAAGCGACCGTCTTCGGGCGCATTTTTGGCGCTTTGCGCCAAAAACCGGGCTTTCCGCTTCAAGTCCTCGGAAAGCGCCGATGCGCTTTCCTGTGGGCTTTCCGCTACAATCCCTTGCGCAAGCGGCAGCTCAGAACCAGTTCCCGGAATTGCCACAGCAATTCCGGCGCAGCAAATTGCCTTTGGCAATTTGCTGCGCGTAACCAGGCGGTCGCAATTTTGCTCTGGCAAAATTGCGTGGTATGTCACCAGGCACAGCGCGTAGCGCTGTGCAGGTATTTATCACTACCGGCTGCCGCACATAGGGGTTTTCAAAATATTGAACAGGCTCTAACGAGTCTTGAACAAGTCTATTATTTTGATAAGGATTTTAATTAAGGAGGACAGCATGATCGGATTTATCGGACTAGGTATTATGGGCGGGGCAATGGTACGCAATCTCGCGAAAAAATTTCCCGGGGTAAGGGCCTATGACGCGGATAAAAAAAAGACCGCCGCCGCGGTATCGCAGCGGATCACGGCAGCCCGCGGAACCGAAGAGATTGGCAAAACCTGCGACATTGTTTTTCTGTCTCTTCCAAATTCCGCCATTGTTCAGGCCGTGGTACTGGGGGAAGGCGGGCTTTCTTCCTTTATGAAGAAGGGCGCTGTTATTATTGATACCAGCACTACCGAGGCCCGCACGGAGATCGTGATCGAGGCGGCTTTGAAGGAGCGCGGTATCGGTTTCCTTGACGCTCCTGTTTCGGGCGGGGAAAAGGCGGCAAACGAAGGCACCCTGTCCTTCATGGTGGGCGGCGAGGAAAAGATTTTCAAAAACATGAAAAAATATATGGCGGCTATGGGAAGTTCGGTTGTGCGCACAGGCGCCATATCCATGGGGCAGGTAGCCAAGTGCGTAAACCAGATTATCGTGGGTTCGACATTTTCCGCCATCGCGGAATCGTTCGCCCTGGGTACAAAGGCCGGCCTTGATCCCAAGGTTCTCTACGACGCCATTAAAGGCGGCTGGGCGGGATCAAAACTTCTGGATGTCGCGGCAAAGGATATGTTTTCCCGCGAGTTCAAGCCCGGCGGAACCGTGGACATTCACTGGAAAGACCTGGGCTACTGCCTCTCGGTGGCGCAGGATTTGGATGTGTTTACACCCATGACCGCTCTGGTACATGAGTTCTTCAAAGCGGCCCGCGCAAACGGCGACGGCAAAAAATCCCAGCCCGCCCTTGTACGGCTGTGGGAAAGACTTTTGAGGATTGAAGTCAGCTAGCGGTCAGTAACAGCGGGAAAATTTTCTTATGGGCGCATTTTTTTGCCCGCAGCCGGGCAAAAAAACCAGGCTTTCCGGGACTCCGCTATCGCTCCGGCCCCGGCGCTCCGCGCCGGGGCTGCTTCGCATCCCTCCAATCCCTTGCGCGCGCACCAGCGGCGGACAAGCGGATTTGCGTTAGCAACTTCGCAACCAGTCTCT
>JAISAF010000509.1 GCA_031266855.1 Spirochaetales bacterium | reverse complement strand
CCTTCACCCCCCGCCGCCCGCCGCCGCGGGCGGGGGGCTTCCCGGCCGGGGTTTTTGCGCCCCAAAACACCCCGTGCGGGAAATCCCCCGGAAGTGCCTCCCGGCATTGCCGCGGCCGTAGCCGCGTAGCGCGATTTTGCTTCGCAAAATCGCGGGATTTGCGCACCGCCGCCCGCCGCCGCCGCGCGGCGGCGGCCTGAAACGCTGCCCCGGAATTGCCTCACGGCAATTCCGCGGCTGTAGCCGCGCAGCGCGCTTTTTCCCGCGGCAAAAAAGCGGGGGTTGCCACCAGCCCCCGTAAAAAATTGCCAGGGACGTTTTTTGTTTTTTGGGGCGTGCCCCTTTGGGGGGCCCCCGTCCGGGGCCCCGGCGCTGGTGCGTCGGCAGCCGGTTGGTGATAAAGACGTGCACTCCGCTGCGCTCCGCGCATTGGTGGCACATCACGCAATTTTGTGAGAACAAAATTGCGGCCGCCGGGTTATCCGCGCATAATTGCCGCTGGCAATTGCGTAGCGTAGTTCTGAGCTACCGCTCGCGCCAGGGATTGAAGCGGAAAGCCCACAGGATTTGCATTGGCAAATCCGAGGACTTGGAGCGGAAAGCCCGGTTTTTGGCGCGGAGCGCCAAAAAGGCGCCAAAATGACTGAAAAAAGTACCCGCGGGAACTCTCTGCCGCTCCTTGACCAATATCAGCAGGGTGTATATAATTATTAAAATAAAAAGAGTGGAGGGATGCCGATGCAGTTGCAGATATGGCTTTTAATTATCCTTCCTCTTGGTGGTTTCTTTCTAGGTTTGGTGGTTAGATGGCTGTATGCCAAATTTCAACTTTCGTCGTCTGAGCAGGCGGCTGAAAGGATTAAACAGGATGCGGTTAAGGAGGCTGAGGCTAAAAGGAAGGAGCTGATACTTGAGACGAAAGATCAGTTAATACGGGAACGGTCTCAGCAGGAAAAGGATTTACGGGAGCGGCGCAATGAGGTGCAGCGTTTTGAGCGGCGCGTGCTCCAGAAAGAGGAAAACCTAGAGAAAAAGCTGGCTCAGGCTGAAAAACAGCTTCAGTCAAATGTGAACCGGGAGAGGATTTTATCTGAAAAGGAAGAGTTCCTTGGGCAGCAGGAGGAGCGCTGGGTTAAAGAGCTGGAGCGGGTGTCTGGTTTAACTTCGGATGAGGCGAAGAAACTTATTATCGCGACGCTGGAAAACGAGGCGAAGCACGATGCCCAGGTTGTTTTGAACAAGATTGAGCAGGAGGCGTCCGTTACGGCGGAGAAAAAGGCGCGGGAGATTCTTGTGTCTATTATCCAGCGTGTGGCGACGGATGTTACTTCCGAGGTTACGGTAACGACGGTAAGCCTGCCGAACGATGAGATGAAGGGCCGCATTATCGGGCGGGAGGGGCGCAATATCCGTACCCTGGAAACGCTGACGGGTGTGGATGTGATTATTGACGATACGCCGGAGGCGGTGGTTATTTCCTGTTTTGATCCGGTGCGGAAGGAGATCGCCAAGCGATCGATGGAGAGGCTTATTTCCGATGGGCGGATTCATCCGGCGCGTATTGAGGAGGTCGTTCAGAAGATTACCAGGGAAACGAATCAGGTTATTTACGACGAGGGGGAAAAGGTTCTTTTCGATTTGGCTTTGCATAATTTCTCCAGCGATATTATCCGTGTTCTGGGGCGGCTGTATTTCCGTACAAGCTACGGGCAGAATGTGCTGGCTCATTCGCGGGAGGTCGCCATTCTGGCGGGTATGATTGCCTCGGAGGTGGGGGCCGACCGGGATATCGCCAAGCGGGGCGCGCTGCTGCACGATATTGGTAAGGGTATCGAGAGCGAGGGGGATTCGACGCATGTGGAACTGGGTGTCGAGCTTGCCCGGAAGATGCGCGAGGATCCTAGAGTTATTAACTGTATCGCGGCGCACCACGGGGATACGGAGTTTTCCTGTCCCGAGGCGGTTATTGTTCAGATAGCGGATTCGATTTCCGCGGCGCGGCCGGGAGCGCGGCGCGAGACCATTGACAGTTATATCAAACGGCTGGAAAGCCTGGAAAAAATCGCTGAAAGTTTCGAGGGTGTGGAAAAGGCCTACGCGATTCAGGCGGGCCGCGAGCTGCGTATTATGGCGAATAACGAGAAGGTGAGCGACGAGACGGCTAAGGACCTTGCCAAGGGTATCGCGAAAAGGATTGAGTCGGAGCTGCGCTATCCGGGGCGTATCAGGGTTACGATTATCCGCGAAACGCGGGTTGTGGAATATGCGCGGTAGAGGTTTCCGACCCCTGCGCGGGGTGCGGGGTGCGGTTTTGAAGGCGCGGTTTTGGCGGTTTTGAGGGCATGGTTCTGACGGTATGGTTTTGCTAGTATGGTTTTGACAAAAAGCGTGCGTGCCCTCATCCTGGGAGACCTTGTCGGGCAGGCGGGATGCAGGGCGCTTTTTCTGGCTTTGCCGGGACTGATAAAAAAGTATTCGGCGGATCTGGTTGTGGTAAACGGGGAAAACGCCGCGGGAGGTTTTGGCCTTACGCCGGATATCGCGCAGCGGCTTTTTTCCACGGGCGTTCATGTTATAACATCGGGGAATCATATCTGGCAGCAGAAGGATATTCTGCCGCTTCTTGATTCCCAGGACAGGCTTCTGCGGCCCCACAATTATCCGCGCGGGGTTCCGGGACACGGTTTTTGCTGTGTGGAGCTTCGGGGCATAAAGACAGCCGTTATCAACCTCGAAGGCCGGGTGCGGATGAATAACCTTGCCTGCCCTTTTACCTGCGCGAAGGATCTTCTGCGCCGCCTGCGGCAACAGACGCGTATTATTTTTGTGGATTTTCACGCCGAGGAGCCGGAGGAAAAGGAAGCTCTGGGGCTGTACCTTGACGGGGAGGTAAGCGCGGTTTTCGGTACGCATACCCACGTGGCGACCGCGGATGAGCGTATACTTCCTGGCGGGACGGCCTACATTACTGATATTGGCATGTGCGGGCCCGCGGACAGCGTTATTGGCTTCCCGCCCGAACCCGCGGTGCAGCGCGTTTTGACACAGATTCCGATTAAAAGCGAAGCGCTTGACGCCCCGGCCCTTATCTGCGGCATCGTCGTTGAAGTTGACGCCGAAAGCGGAAAAGCCCTGTCAATTGAGCGGATCGCGGCGCAGTCGTTGGTTTAAGGGCGGAATAAACACAGGCGGAATTTTTATCCCATGCTTTTGGGCGCCTTTTTTTGCCCGCGGCCGGGCAAAAAAACCGGGCTTTCCGCTACAATCCCTTGCGCAGCGGCTGACCAGGGCCGTCGTATAAAAAATCAGAATTTTTACCGCAAAGTCAAAAAAGTTGAATAAGTTCTGCTACAAAGCCCCCTTTTCTTCTTTCTTCTTTTGCTTCCTCGCCCCTGCCCGTCTTCGGCCTTGCCCGTCTCCGGCTTCGTGGTGATTTTTCTCCCTCGATGTGATAAACTGCAAAGGTTATATGGAAATTATGCGAGGAAACACCGGCGGCGGGGTCCGGGCAGGGAATGCCTGTGGTTTACCGGGGAAGGGCCGCGCGATATGAAAGCCCGCCGCCGTTGTCTTCTGGATATGCTGTGCACCCTGTATCCCGGTACACCGCGGGAACAGCACCTTGCCTCCATTTTGTGCGGCGACGTATTCGTAAGCGGCGAGCGTGTGCGTGATCCGCGCCGGCTTTTTGCCGGGGACGCCAGCCTTGCGTTGAAGCCGAAACCCTTTGTGTCCCGTGGCGGGGAGAAACTTGAGTACGCCCTTGATGCCTGGAATGTCGCTGTAAGGGGAAAAACCGTACTGGACGCGGGAGCTTCCACCGGAGGTTTTACCCACTGCCTTTTGAAGCGGGGCGCGGCCTTTGTTCATGCCGTGGATGTGGGCCGCAATCAGATACACCCTGATTTGCGCAAGGAACCGCGCGTTATTTTGAAGGAAAAAACCAACATTATGAACCTGCATGGACTTGATCCGGTTCCCGCTTTTGCCGTCTGCGATTTGGCCTTCCGTTCCCTGCGCGGGGCGGCCC
>JAISAF010000066.1 GCA_031266855.1 Spirochaetales bacterium | reverse complement strand
TCCTCCAGGCTTTGTTTCAGATGCTGGTCACTTTCCTCCCGGCGGGAGGTCTCTTCCCTCCACCACCGGGCCTCCTGTCTGTCCGCATTTACCTGCCGCCTGGTCTTTCGGAACATAGTCCTGATTTTACCGAAAGTTAAGCTCCCGCCTGCTGCTCTCCTCATACGAAACCTCTCATTTCAAAAAATGTACTCCCGCACATACATGGGAGTCAAGGCGGCCACGGCCACCAGGGTAAAAAACATCGTAAGATGCTAATTCCTATTCCGTGTACAGCCGGGAATGGAAAGAGTCTCTTGCCTATATATATCAACAAAAAAAGCTGATTTGCTTCAAAAAACCGGAAGAAAATCTCTAAAAATTTTCCAGTGCTGGTACCACCGGCGGAATAAACTAAATCTGCCCCACAGAATTTTTTAACCGCGAAGCCGAAGAAGTCCGGGACTTGCTGAAGCCGGGTTTTTAAGGAGTTTTTTTGTCATTAGACTTGTTCAATAACCTTCGGTTATCTCACAAGTCTGGCGGATTTACCGCACAATGGCGGCAAATCCGGCTGTTTTTATATTGAAACCGTTCCCTAAGCTGTGGGGTTTCTAAACATCTCTATTAAAAACTATTCGGCGGATACCGGCTTTGAATGATCGTACATTAAAAACAGATTTGTCCGATAATCTTCCGGTTATCTTACAAGTCCTGTGGAATTTACCGTCATTTTTGCATCGAAGCTGTGAGGTTTCCGAACAGCTTTTATGATCCGCGCCGCCATCAGGATGTCCGGTTTTTCAGGCGCAGCAGTTCAAGAACTTTTTCACGGTCAAGATGGCTGTAATCGCAGCCTTCAACGGTAACCATCTGCGCGGCAAGGTGGTTCGCCGCTTTTCCGCAGAGTTCAATATCCTTCCCCAGAAGAAGCCCGAAAAGAAAACCCGCGGCAAAAGAATCTCCCGCGGCGGTAGTATCCACGGCCTGTACCGTTTCGCCCGCGGCGCGCCGTATTTGCCCGTCTGCGAGTATGGCGCAGCCTTCCCTGCCGGTTTTCATTACCACTAGTGGAGCGTAAGCCGCCGCGGCCTTGAGAATGGCATCGTCGCCGGACTTCACGCCAGTCAGGGCGGCAAGTTCCTCCCGGTTGGCAAAAAGAATATCCAGATTGCCGGGGCACCAGGAATAGAACGAATCCCTGTAACGGGCGGCGACAAACGGATCCGCCACATCAAGACAGACCTTTCCCCCTGCGCCCTTGACAACAGCCGCGGCGTCCTTTGCCGCCTGTTCCTGATTCGGCGTATCCCAGTTGTACCCGGTCAGATACAGGTATGAAGTCCGCCTGAGCGCGTCCAGAGGGAGATCGCTCCTGTCAAGAAGACGGCAGGCGCCAAGATACGTAAACATTGTCCTTTCATGGTCCGGGCTTACCAGAATCACCGATACCCCCGAAGCCTGGCCTTCCTTGAAAACGAGACAAGAACTTACGCCGGCTTCCTTCAGGAATCTGTCAAAGGCCCGGCCCTCCTCATCGCCGCCCGCTGAACCGAGGTAAGCGGGTTTTTCTATATAGCCGTCTTTTCCATTCAGCCAGGCCAGCCCGCGCGCCGTATTTGCCCCTGAACCGCCGGGCACACGGATCGAAGGCATTTTTTTCGCGAAAATCGCTTCGATGGTGTCGCGGCGCGACAGATTCATGCTGCCGGGAACAGCTCCCAGCTCTTCCACCATTCCGGCGGGCGCCTGAATCACGATATCCGTTAGCGGATTACACATAAGAAAAACAGACATATATTATCCTCCCTGATAAACGGTCATTCGCTTTCCACTATATAAGATCATGCTGCGTAAAGCAAACTGATACCCCGCCGGGATAGTCGCGAAGATGCGAATGCGGAGCATTCGCATCTTCGTGGGCCTTCGTTTACGGCATAAGGTTAGCCGCTGGGCACGCGCAAGGGGCTGATGGCAAAATTGCGAAGCGATTTTGCGGGTCTGCGTTTACGGTCCTGGTTAGCCGCTGGTGCGCGCGCAGGGGATTCCGGGGGCGCGATAGCGCCCACTACAATCCATACCTATCGGAAAGCGACCGTCTTCGGGCGCATTGAAGCGGAAAGCCCACAGGATTTGCATGGGCAAATCCGAGGACTTGGAGCGGAAAGCCCGGTTTTTCGCGGTTTGGGAATTTGCGGCGCAAATTCCTAAACCGCGAAAAATGCGCCCGAAGATGACTGATTGCGCACTCCCGGAATGCGATAGCTATAAAAAGTAAATAATGTAGAAACTATAGCGTCTTTTTTCGTTACTGTTGACTTTTGTCCTTTGGAGTATCATAATATTTTCTTGAAAACAATGTCTATAATACTAAGCCAGCATTTAATGCGGTTTTATGAAGAATATTCCTCTCTCGATGTTACTTTTACCAAAGATGTTGTAAAAGCTATTGGGCTTGTTCCAAAGCAGGTATACCTGAAATGCGTCGGCTATCAGTGGCCGTGCATCATCTATTCGAGTTCGATGACTTCGGCAAAGGTTATTGTCAACGCGAAACTTGGAATCCAGGCCATTGCCCAAAAGGCAAATAATATGGTAAATCTGCGGTTCAGTTTTCTGTCGGACAAGCCGGATCCTGTGTCGTTTTTTGTTAGTGCGCGGATTAGCGGTCTGCTTCCCTATGGGGCGGCGAATCCCGGGTTGAACATCATTGCCCTTACCTTTACCCATAGGCCGGCGGACGACCTTATCAGCGCGCTTGGCGAGCTTCTGGAAGCGAATGTTAATTCCAAGAAACGCAAGGAGGAACGCATTGTCCTGACAACCGAGGTTATGGAAAAGCTGGGCCTAAAAGCAAAGGAAATAACGCTTTCGGTTGAAAGCGTGCCACGGAAGGGAATCATCCGGGACCTTTCCTTTTCCGGAGCGAAAGTCCTTATTGCGGGTGTCGCCAAATTTATGGTAGATAAAACCGCCCTCCTCCATCTGGAACCTGAGGATTCGGCGGAACCGCTCATACTTGAAGGCAGGATTCTCCGTTTTGAACCTGTAGAGGGCCGTAAGGATATTTCCGCGTTTGCTATCCAGTTCAAGGAGGAGAGTATTCCTATCCGCTACAAAATCATCATTAACGATTATCTGCGGCAGTTGAAACATAAACCCTCTGCTGTTCAGCAGAAGCCCCCGGTGGAAAATCCTTTGCCCAGTCCCGACCCGGATACGCCTCCGCCGGAGCAGCCTTCCGGCTGATTGCGGGGCTGGTTTTAGGGCATCGTTCACTAGTATCCGGTAACTTTTAAAAATCCTGCCGCGAAGCCGAAGAAGTCAAAAAGGATAAGAACGGGAATTGGGTTTCTCAGAGCCTGTGCAACATCTTTATAATTTCGCTTCAATATCAGAATTTGGGCGCATTTTTTGCGGTCAGGGAATTTGCGCCGCAAATTCCCTGACCGCAAAAAACCGGGCTATCCGTTCCAAGTCCTCGGAAGCGCCGACGCGCTTCCTGCGGGCTTTCCACTTCTATCCCTTGCGCGCCCAGGGGTTTTCAAGATATTGAACAGGCTCTCAAAGTCTTTTGTTACTTTTTTGCTTTCTTATTCAACTTGTTTGACTTAGCGGTTATTTTACCAGGTAAATTTTCAGGTGTTACGAAGACGTACTACGGGCTTTTTAAGGTATAGGATGCAGGGCCGGGCGCAATTATGCGCGTAGAACCCGGCCGGCGGATTTGCCTGTGGCAAATCCGCCGCGTAACCGGCCCGCGCGGTTTCCGCGCGGGTGCGGGGGTAACGTTATGCGAAATGGTTATCCGGCGTCCAGCGTGAATGCGAAGCATTCACGCTGGACGCGCTGCCGCTGGGCGCGCGCAAAGGATTGGAGCGGAAAGCCCGCAGGAATTGCCGTGGGCAATTCCGAGGACTTGCAGCGGAAAGCCTGGTTTTTTTGCCCGCCTATGGCGGGCAAAAAAATGCGCCCGGCTCATGTACCTATCGCATAACTCACGCTTTCCCTGTCAGGGCGCGGGCTTCAGGGCTTCAAACAAATCCTTTTCGAGATGGGGGAAGTCCGCGCAGTCGGGCGAACGCATGGACCGGGGAACAGGGTTGGCGAGCGAAAAAACGATCCGCGCGGGAGGCTGGGAGAGGACAAAAATATCATCGCCCACAAGCAGGGCTTCGCGTATATCATGCGTCACGAACAAAGTCGTTTTCGGCCTCCGCGTCATAAGCGCCTGAAACGAGGCGATAAGGGAAAACTTCAGCGGCAAATCAAGCCCCTGGAAAGCCTCGTCCATAAGAAGGGCCTCCGACTCGAAACAGAAGGCCCGCGCCATCGCCGCCCTTTGAGCCATCCCGCCGGAAAGCCCGCCGGGGTATTTGCCAGCGGCGTCCTCCAGGGAGACCTGCCGCAGATGCTCCCGGATACGGGCCTGCCTTTCCCGCCGGGGAATATCCGGCGAAAGAACAAAATCAAGATTCTGTTCAACCGTAAGCCAGGGAAGAAGCCTCGGCTGCTGGAAAAGATAGCTTACCCGCGCCTCCCCGGCGGGCAGGCCATGTACCAGAAGCGTCCCGCTCTCGGGCGCGAGAAGGCCGGCAAGAAGATTCAGCAGCGTCGTCTTCCCGCAGCCCGAAGGCCCCAGAAGGACGCTTGTCCGGCCAGCCGCGCAGGAAAAGGAAAAGTCATCAAACAGCACAAGATCCGCGAACCCTCCGCACAGGTTCTGGACAAGAATAGCCCTCTCCGTCACAAACCTTTCTGTCACAGACCCCTCTGTTCCAGGCCCCTTTGTCACAGGCTCCTCCCGTCCGTCTTCCACGATGAAAAACGGCTCAGGCCAAAATCGCTCAGCCAGCTCAAAAGGAGGGCCGCGGCTGTCCAGGCAAAGACACGCGGAGTTTCAAGCCGCATCTTCGCTTCCTGCATTCCCGTACCAATGCCCCACAGGGGCTGGCTTAAAACCTCCGCCGCCACAACAACGCGCCAGGCAAGCCCCAAACCAGAGGAAATCCCCGCCGCCAGAAACGGGGCAAGCGACGGAAAATACAAACGCGCAAAAAGCCGCCGTTTCCCCGCCCGGTACACCCGTGCCATCTCCACAAGACCCGGATCCACAGCGCGCACACCGGAGGCGACATTCTGGCACACAACAGGAAAAGCCATAAGAACAGCGGCAAAAACCGGAACAGCCTCCGTCGGAAACCAGACAATAGCAATAAGAATAAGCGCCATAAGCGGCGTGGAACGGATAATCGTCATATAAGGATGGATGAAACCCGCGAAAAGCGGATATTTTCCCGCCAGGAACCCCGCCGCCAGCCCCAAAACAAACGAAACAGCAAAACCCGCAAGCCCCCGCAGCAAAGTAGAACCAAGCGAATACCAGAACCCGGCGCCCGATATAAGACGCAAAGTCTCACGAAAAGTTTCCCCAGGCCCAGGCAGTATGATGGAAGCCCCCATAAGCCCGGCGGCGGCCTCCCAGACAACATAAAGAAGCGCAAAAGCCAGAACGCCAGCAAAAAAAACCCTATGGCTCTTCCCCTGGTTCTTCCTATAGTTCCTATAGTAGTTCCTATAGTTTTTCCTACGGCTTTTTATAAAAACCTTCATCGGGAAGTTTTCCACCAATTGATTCAGGAGCGAAATCAAGGAAAATACCAAGAAACTCCTCAAGTACAGGCCGCGCCTCGGCCGCATCCACAAACACCAGATTACAGCGGGGAATCGCCGCCGCAGCCTCCCCCGCGGTTAAACCAAACTGCAACTCCTCCGCCAGAACACCCGCCTCCAGAGGCCGCGACAAAACCCATTCCTGGGACTTGCGGAATTCCACCAAAAAGTTTTCAAGCGCCCCCGAAACCCCGGCATCCCCGCCATTCCCATCATACAGAGATTTCCGCGCCACAAGAACAGACATCGGATACAAACCCCGCCCCCCATGAACAGCGGCCCACTCCTCCTGAAAATCCACCACAATACGCGCCCCCCGCGCCGCGCCCAAAACCTTAGACGCGAAAGGCTCCGGCAAAACCCCCAAAGTTTCCCGGCCCGCGATAAGAAGCTGCGCAAGCTCCGCGTGATTGTACTGAAAACGCACATCAACAGAAGCCGCAAGCCCCCGCTTCTCCAAAATATGACGCACAACAAATTCCGGCGTCGCGCCCCTGGCCACATTCTGCACAGTCCTCCCCGCAAGCGACTCAAGCGAAACCACCTGCGGATCAGTCGAAACAAGATACAAAACGCCATTCCCAATAATACCAGCCAAACGATACGGCGCCCCCCGGTTATACAAATTCGCCGCCAGATTCCCCGGAAGCGCCGCGATATCAAGCTCCCCCTTCACAAGCCGCGGAACAAGCACATCAGGCGACCCATACGCCGTATACTCCGCCCCCACATTCTCACCAAGCGCCGGCCTGTCCCGAAACATCTTAATCATACCAATACCCGTCGGCCCCTTCAAAGCGGCAACCTGTAAAGTTACAGCCCCGCCACCAGCGGAGGAATCCTCCCACGCGCCCCTCGCGCACAGCGGAAACGGCATAAACCCCGCCAGCACGGCAAGCATAAATCTGATTTTTCCAGTCATAAAACCAGTATACAGATTCACAAAAACCTATACAAGTTTACCGGCGCCTTTTTTTGGACGCGCTTCACGCGCCCCAAAAAACCGGGCTTTCCGCTCCAAGTCCTCGGATTTGCACATGCAAATCCTGCGGGCTTTCCGCTGCAATCCCTGGCGCGCGCACCAGCGGCAGCGCGTTCATTGTGAATGCCTGCGCATTCACAATGAACGCCGGATATTCATTTCGCATAACGCTGCCCCCCGCGCCCGCGCGGAAACCGCGCGGGCCGCAATACGCGGCGTTATACGCACGCAAATAATTGCCGAACGGCAATTATTTGCGTGACCCGCTTTTGACGCCGCGCGCGTAACAGCAGGCTATAAGCGCGGTGGCGGCAGCCGGCCTTACATACGGTGCGCGGCGCGTAACGCGCTGTGCCTGGTGGCAAACCACGCAATTTTGCTCTGGCAAAATTGCGACCGACTGGTTACGCGCAACTAATTGCCATGCCCAAGTAAACGCACGCGGAAGCGTGTTTTTGATTTGGAAGGCATGGCCCATCAACTTCTGCGGAGTTGATGGGCCATGCCATATAATTCCTATTCCTTAACAAAAGAAGCTCCCGCAGAGTCTTCTCCGCGGGAGCTTCATAACAGGGCTTTCCGGGGCTGGTCGAAAAATTGCATACGCAATTTTTCTGCTCGCCCATGCAGCCTGGCTGGTCGCGAATTTGCGTTCGCAAATTCGCGGGCTGCCGCTGGGGCGCGCGCCAGGGATTCCG
>JAISAF010000402.1 GCA_031266855.1 Spirochaetales bacterium | reverse complement strand
CTTCAAGACCTGCCACGGCATGTCTTAGCCTTCTTTGACTTCGCGGTTAAAAAATTCTTTGGGTCAAGTTTAGGCCTTAGGGACGAAACACAATCTTTATGGCGGCCTCGTCTTTATCGGCGCAATCAAAACCCTCCTTGATTTTGCTCAAGGGGAATTCGTTGGTAATCAGGGCCTTGATCTGAATACTTCCCTGAATAACCGGACGGAATACCGCCGGCGTCCAGACGGAACGCTCCTGCCATGTATGATGTACCAGGCAGGTATTAATAAATTCCAGGCCGTCGTCATGCCAGCGGCTGATATTCAGACTAACAGGAGTTGTTACCCAACTGTAGAATACAAACTTCCCGTTATGTTTGATAATGTCACTACAGATATTAAATGAGTCGGCTGTCCCCGCGCATTCCACAACCACATCGGCGCCGGTTCCATGAGTGATCTCCTTAATAATTTCTGCGGTGTTTTGCTGTCTGGAATTAATTACCAGGTCGCAGCCAAGTTTTTTTGCCAATTGCAGTTTACCATCCAGAACATCTGCCATAATTATTTTTTCGGCGCCTTTTTTCTTTGCGCATTGCGCGATAATCTGTCCGGCAAAACCCGCGCCCATAACCACTACCGTATCGCCAAGCTGTACTCCGCAGTTCAGGCCGGAATACATAGCGCACGCGACTGGTTCTCCCAGAGCGGCTATATCCATATCCAGTCCTTCGGGAACCGGCTGGAGCTGGAAAGCCGGTGTTTTGAAATATTGCGCGTAGTTATTGTTCCAGCCGAAAGCCATGACCTTATCCCCTACAGCATAGTCCCGTACTTTTGATCCAACTTCAACAACAGTCCCACCGCTTTCGTGTCCCAATAAAAAAGGAAATTTTGGTTCCTGCCGGAATTCCGATGTTTTTGGAGGCATAAAGCCCCGGTAAAAATTTTTATCAGAACCGCATATTCCAATAATGTGATTTTTTACAATAACATCATCTTCTCCGCATTCAAGCTCGCGTTCTATTAATTCAATATCATAGGGTTTATTGAGCCGGGCGGCCTTTGTTATATATTTCTTCATGGCATTCCTCCGGTTTCTTTTGTAGCAAATACAATGCCAGTTGTCTGTTTTATTAATATTTTACAGTAAATACAATAGAGCTGATCAGAAACTTCAGTTTCCGATCAGCTTCGGAAACAGGTGCAATATAAAAACGGCGGAATTTGCTGCCATTGTGCGGCAAATTCCATAGTCTTGTGAGAGAACTGGAAGGGTATCGAACAAGTCTAATAATCTTCCCAAATTATGATTTCCCGGAATTTCCCTCGGCGTCGCATTTTCCCTGGTATTATCAGGTAAAATATATCTCAACACTGTTGTATGCAATTGCCTGCTGCAATAGCGCAACTATAATAGTGTGATGCCTGTTCACTGCAAGGCGGGGACACCCCCGCAACGCTCCCGTCCTCCAGCACTAAACTTGATTCACAGAATTCTTTACCATTTTTTACCGCGAAGGCGAATAAGAAGGAGAGCGAAAATACATTTTTATACTTTTTTGATTTCCGCGATGTAGCGGTTAGATTTCTTTCTAAATTATATCCGTTCTTTTCGTGTAATCAGCCTACGGCCCGTCACTGGGCGGGAGTCTGTTAGTCGCAAAATCGCGGAGCGATTTTGCGATTCTGCTTTTACGGCGACAGTCAGTCTGTGGGGTGTCAGCCGGTGGTGATATAGACGTGTGCTTCGCTCCGTGCTTGGTGTGGCAGACCACGCAATTTTGGCGGAACAAAATTGCGACCGCCTGGTTATACGCAGCTAATTGCCACAGTCAATTAGCTGCCGCTCGCGTAAGGGACTGGCCGCAAAAATTGCTTCGCAATTTTTGCGGGCCTGCGTTTATGGCATGTTTTTAGCCGCTGATGCGCGCGCCAGGGATAGTAGCGGAAATCCTTTTTTACCGCTTCGCGGTAAAAAAGATTGAAGCGGATAGCCCGGTTTTTTGCCCGTGGTTTCCACGGGCAAAAAAGGCGCCCGAAAAATATAAACCCAAGCGGGCTGGATACTATACAGAACCACTGTTATATTTCCGCAGTTTGCGCCACAGCGTTGTCCGGTCAATCCCCAATTCACGGGCCGCCCGTGTCTGGTTGTTATCACAACGGCGCAGAGTATTCAGGATAAGGTCCCGCTCGTCTTTCCCTCGAAGGTTATGGAGAACCGGAGCCGTACTTGCCGCCGGAACCTGTTCATCCGCTTTATCATCATAGAGAGCACTGCGGATATCCGCCGCCCGTACTGTCCGGGAACCCATACAAAGAATGCTCACCCGTTCGGCAATGTTTTTGAGTTCCCGGACATTTCCCTCAAACCTGTGCGATGACAGCAGATCCAGCGCCTGAGAATCGATTTGGGTAATATCTGTTTTGAGCCGTTCATTATAATATGCGATAAAATGCAGGAACAATATTTCAATATCCTCAGGCCGGCTGGAAAGCGGCGGAACAAATAGTTTCAGTACATCCAGACGGTAAAACAGGTCTTTGCGGAAATCCCCATCCTGTACCATACGCTGAAGATTGAAATTAGACGCGGCAATTATACGCACATCAACGGATTTGACTTTGTTTGCCCCTACCCTGCGAACTTCGCGTTCCTGTAATACACGAAGCAGTTTCCCCTGAAAGTTGAAAGGAAGTCCCGATACTTCATCCAGGAAAAGCGTACCATTATGAGCAAGTTCAAAAAGGCCGGTCTTCCCGCCCCTGCTTGTCCCGGTAAAGGCCCCCTCTTCATACCCGAACATTTCTGACTCAAGAAGGTTTTCGGGGATCGCGGCGCAATTAATCGCGACAAAAGGCCCGGCGCTTCGCGAACTTGCGTTATGAATACTCTGGGCAAGCAGTTCTTTTCCGGTTCCTGTTTCTCCTTCGATAAGGACGTTTGATGAAACCGCAGCATATCGCTGGGCAAGTTCAATAAGCCGGTCGAGTATTTTACTTTTGTGAATAATATCTGAAAAATGATAACGCGAGACAAGTCCCTTTTCACTCAGCTTCTGGCGTATGTGAGTTTCCACCTGCTGGATACGGGTAACATCCTGGAAAGTAACAACCACCCCCGTTACGCTGTCGCCTACCATAACAGGAAAGTAGTTGACCGAAAGCGTACTGTCGCAATGTCTGCATAGATGGTTTGATATTTCCCGGCATTCTGTGCGCGTTTCCTCTACATGCTTATGCATATCGCGTGATATGCGGGCAATACTGTCGCCAAGTATATGATGCCTTCCACCGTTAAGAATCTGCATGCTGGAAGGATTCGCGATGCGGATAATATTATCATTGGCGACATAGATAATTCCGTCTTTTGAACAGTTTGAAATTGTAGTAAACATTTCCGCGCGTTCCCGTTCGCGGCGCATTATCTTTACGACGCGGACCGCTTCGTTCAAAGCGCTGCGGATTGCCTTTTCACCTGTCTGGATAGTTATCGCGGGGCAGCCGATACGAATCGCGCAGTCCTTTGCCGTGTTGCCGCCGATTATGGCATCGCAGCCATCCCTGACCGCTTTTCGTACATGCGCCTCCATCTTAGCGCTGTCGTCAACAGCATAGCTTGTCAGCGAACAGGAAAGAACTGTATCCAGGAGCGCCGTATCATCAGTCGGGAACCCGGGACCAATTAAGGCTATATGGCGGGCCTGAAATCTGTTTACGCATTCCTGAGCCGCGCGGATAATATCGCAGGTTGTCATAGGCATTTCGACAACCGGGATACCGTTATTATTGTGTTGCAGATAGAGGGCCGCGAATCCTCTGGCTATCAAAACATCGCAGTTTGAATCATAGGCTACATCACGAAGATATTCTATTGAGGTAAGGGACACCCGCATTTCTTTTTGTGAACTTAATTCGTGATGAGCAATAACCAGTTCTACTTTTTTTAATAACTCAGGATAGGGGACAATAAAAGTTATATTTACCATAGTGTCACCTCTCATTTATTTTTATGACTACCAAGTTTATTCTGTTGCGAAAGAATTTGGGCGCCTTTCCGGCGCTTCCGCGCCGGAAACCGGGCTTTCCGCTCCAATCTTTTTTACCGCGTTGCGGTAAAAAAGGATTTCCGCTGCAATCCCTGGCGCAGCGGCAGCTTGAGAACCAGCCCAGGAAATTGCCATAGGCAATTTCCTGGGCGCATAATTGCTGCTTTAGCAATTATGCGCGTAGAACCAAGCGGGCGCAATTTTGAGCGGCAGCTCAGAACCAGTTCCCGGAATTGCCACGGCAATTCCGGGGCAGCTAATTGCCTGTGGCAATTAGCTGCGCGCAACCAGGCGGTCGCAATTTTGTCGGGACAAAATTGCGTGCTCTGTCACCAGGCACAGCGCGTTACGCGCTGTGCACGTATTTATCACCAACCGGCTGCCGCCACCACGCTAACAATAAACTGTCACGCTTACAGGTCTGTCACCAAGCGCGTAGCGTAGTGCACATATTTATCACCCCCGGCTGTCGCAGCCCAGGAGCAGTACAAAATTGCATACGCAATTTTGCCATAACCTCCTTGTGAGAGATTAGACTTGTTCGATAACCTTCGGTTCTCTCACAAGTCTGGCGAATTTGCCGCAAAATGGCGGCAAATTCGGCTGTTTTTATATTGAAACCGTTCCCTAAGCCGTCCGGAAACTGAGGTTTCCGAACAGCTCTATTACCTGAAACCGGAATACTATATTGACTTAATAGTCATATTATTGTTGCACTATGGCATAATACAACACCGCAACAATATTTGCAACTTTTTTTAAAAAAAGAATTACAGAAATACAGGTTTTTTGAAAAAATATATCGAGAAAAAGATAGAAAATAGGCAGAATAATAATTTTATTGTAAATGTAGATATTTTTTGTCTTTACAAACCCGCATTTTTTGATTCCGTTAAGTTTGATCACGATAGAGTTAGATATATTATTCTGTCTCTATGCGGACTTGGCATTGATATTGCATATATTCCTGCATAGAATTTATGATTTGAAATTGTTCCAAAACCGGATCTGAAACAGGTTCTGGTAAAAAAAGGAGTATCAATATATGATTTATCACCACCTTTTTAATAAATTCCGCAAAAAAGACAAGGTTGCTGCCGCGGTTGTTGGCGCCGGACATTATGGGACAGCTATTGTAACGCAGCAAAAATATGTAAACCGGCTTTGCGTTCCCATTGTCGCGGACGCGAATCCTGAAACCGCGAAAAATGCTTTTTTTAAGGCCGGTATCCCGGTGGAAAATATCGTCTATGCCGGGGATGCCGCGGAAGCCGGAAAAATGATTGCCGCGGGGAAATATGTTTATACCGATAACGCCATGCTCATTATGGATATGCCTGGGATTGATGTGCTGGTAGAAGCAACCGGAGTACCCGAGGCCGGAGCGCGTTACTGCCTTGCCGCTATCGAAAAAGGCAAGCATGTGGCTGCTGTCAGTAAAGAGATGGATTCCTGTATCGGCCCTGTATTGCGAAGAATAGCCATCGAAAAAGGCCTTGTGTATTCTCCTGTGGACGGAGACCAGCCCGCATTGCTTATGCAGATGGTGGAATGGGCGCGTCTTATTGGTCTTACTGTTATTTCCGCTGGAAAGGCCCGCGACGCTGAGTTTATTCTTGATGAAAAAAAACGTACTGTTTCAGTGGAAGCTGACGGGATTACGGTACACAAAGATGTCTCAGTAAGCATTCCCGAAAACTATATAAAATACTTTGAGATGATCCCAAACGCGCCGGGCGCCGCCCGTGAATATATTACCCGGCGGCTTGAGGCGCTCAAGGACATGCCGCTTGTGGGAGACTTTGACCTGTGCGAACTTACGATGATGGCAAACGCCGTGGGTTTGCATCCTGATGTTCCCGAAACCTCCCGCGCACCCCTGCGCATAACCGAATTGCCCATCGCCTACTGTTCCACGAAAAATGGGGGTATCTATAAGGACGAGGGGGTTGCGGATATCGTGACGAACTTAAGACGCCCGGATGAAGGTGGTATGGGTGGAGGGGTATATATGGTTGTGCGCTGTGATAACGCGTATTCAAATTATATACTGACAACGAAAGGGCAGATTCCCAACTACGATAAATCCGCGGCTCTTATTTACCGTCCGTATCATTTGTGCGGTGTGGAAACCAGCAGCACGCTGCTGTGTCAGGGCTTATTGAATATCGATACCGGCGCTCAGGATTATATTCCTTCATTCGATTTTGTAAAAATCGCGGCCCGGGACATCAGGAAAGGAGAAAAACTGGGCAATGACCATGATACCGGCATGAGCGCCCGGATGGTTCCCGCCACAAAAAGAAATCCCGACAGCGCTGTGCCCGCTCATTTAATTACGGGGAATGCCGCGAAGGTGGATATCCGCAAAGGACAAACAATAACATATTCGATGATCGAAGAACCCGCCGGTTCGGTTTTGTGGGATTTACGTGCGCAGCAGGAAAAAATGTTTGTGTGATTTTATTTTTATATATCAGGGGGTTGCAGCCTTGATAGTAGGCCGGATTCCAGGTTTCGTTATGGATTGCGGGGATGCGAAGCTTCTGCGGGGCAGGTAATTTTACGGGCCGACCTGTATGCACCTTAGCCGCTGATGCGCGCGCAAGGGATTGCAGCGGAAAACCTGGTTTTTTGCGGTCAGGGAATTTTCACTGCAAATTCCCTGACCGCAAAAAATGCGCCCGAAGACGGTCGCTTTCCAATATAAAAACCTGGCATTCGGCCTGGTAAATATAAAAAGGAGGATGTTTGTATGAAAAGGATCGTTTCTGTAAGTTTGTGTCTGCTGATTGGAGTATTCACGGTTTTCGCAGGCGGGGGTTCCGAAGGAACCTCGGCTGTTGCGGCACAGAGCGGTCCTTGGCAGCCAGCCAAGGATATTGAGTATGTTATTCCCGCTTCTCCCGGCGGTGGCAGTGATCTATGGGCCAGGGCCTGTGCAAACGCAATTACTGCAAATAAATTAAGTCCTGTTACCTGGGTTCCCATGAACAGGGCTGGCGGAGCGTCGGCAGTCGGTTACAACTACATGCTTTCCCAGAAAGGTAATGACTATGTTCTTTTAGCTGGACATTCAGGAGCAATGGTTTCAAGTTATGTTGCCGGCTGGCAGCATAAATTTGAAGAAATGGTTGAGATGCTTTGTATCCTTGCCTTTGACGATGTAACCCTTTGTACACTGGCGACCGGCCCTTATAAGGATATCAGGAGTCTTCTGAAGGCCGCTCAGGACAAACCGGGAACTCTTAGGTTTGGTTCAGACCAGCGGCTGAATTCTTCCCAATACGCCTATGAGATGTTGAAGAAATACGCGAAAGCGGACTTAAATTATGTGCAATATGATAGTTCGGGTGACGCGGCAACAGCTCTTTTGGGCGGACACGTTGATGTGGCGATTCTGAATCCTGCTGAATGCATTGGTCAGGTTAATGCCGGTTCCTTTATTCCTGTTGCAACTTTTGCGACAGAGCGACTTGGTGGTAAATTTGCCGATGCTCCGACTTTCGCGGAAATAGGATATCCTCAAATTGTACTTCGTGAGTTTCGTGGCATCTCTGGTACGGTCGGTATGTCCGACGGCGCTAGGCAGTATTATGCCGAACTAGGTAAAAAACTTCTGGAAACGAATGAGTTTAAACAGTATCTTTCCACCAATAATCTTACGCCTACCTATATGGGACTTGGCGAAGCGCAGAAATACGCCACCGCCGAAATGGAAAAAATCGCCGCCCTGTTTAAGGAAGTTACGCAGAAATAAAAGGCACATGATTATCGGCTAATAAAGAAGCCCTGTATTGAAATCAACTCCCCGTTACAACGGGGTGTTGATTTTATGCAGACATGAGGAGGATTTATGAATAAAGTCGCGCCTTTTATCTGTATTCCCCTGGGCCTGTACTGGATTGTGATGGGTATAGGCAAATACGGTTTGTGGATCAGTAACGGTCCGGGCGGCGGGCTTTTCCCGGTAGTATGTGGAATGTTGCTGATTGGCTGCGGAGTTACGCTGTTCATCCGAACAGTCAAGGCAAAAGTGCATATACCGCTTGACAAGCGAGCTATTGTGTTTGTTGCTTCAGCTATAGTTATCGCGTTGTCCATGTATGTTATTGGTATGATTCCTGCTTTAGGAATTTTTATCCTGTGTTGGTTAAAGTTTTTTGAGAAACAGCCTGTTGTTAAATCTGCTGTACTTGGTATTGGGACAGCGGCCTTTTTGTTTATAGTATTCCGCTTGCTGCTTAAGGTTCCTTTGCCGCTGGGTCTGTTAGGATAATTAAGAAGGGGGGCTGTGATGTTTGAAAACATGGGTTTGCTATTTTGGGGTTTTCTCAGTGTTTTTACATTTGATAATATTATTGCGTGTCTGTTCGGTAGCGTTGCGGGAATTTTTATTGGCGCCATGCCGGGAATTGGAGCCTTAACGGGTGTCGCGGTACTTTTACCGCTTACCTTTAGTATGAATCCTACAACCGCGATTATTATGCTGGCCGCGCTGTATTACGCGACAATGTACGGTGGCAGTATATCGGCGGTTCTGCTTAATATTCCCGGAGATACGCCCGCGATTTGTACAGCGCTTGATGGGTATAAACTTACACAGAAAGGAGTCCCCGGTAAGGCGCTGACTACCTGTTTTATGTCTTCATTTTTAGGTGGAACTATTGGTATTGTTATACTAACACTAAGCGGTTCCGCATTGGCCCGGGTGGGTCTCAAGTTTGGTTCGCCAGAACTTGCCCTGCTCATCTTTCTGGCTATGACTTCCATCGGATGGCTTTTAGGCGATGATGTTGTCAGCGGACTGCTTGCCACAGCGCTTGGATTGATGTTCGCGACTGTGGGAACCGATCAGGCTGCGGGATACCTGCGTTTTTATTTTGGTCTGCCTAATCTGATGGCAGGGATCTCGTTTGTACCGCTTGTTATCGGCATGTTCGGTTTTTCCCAGGTCATCGAACTGATTACGCAGAGGGGTTCTGATGAACGGGCAAAGATTAAAATAAAGCTGCGGGATATGTTTCTTACATGGACGGAGATTAAACGGCTTCTGCCTGTGCAGCTACGTAATGGTCTTATGGGTACCTTTGTAGGTGTTATGCCCGGCGCTGGAGGGACTTCCGCTTCTTTTATTTCGTATATTTTTGAGCGGCGAATCAACAAAATCGGTGATAAATTCGGTACAGGTGTCATTGAAGGTTGCGCCGCTCCAGAAAGCGCAAATAATGCCGCGGCGGCTGGAGCGTTCGCGCCGCTTTTGACATTTGGAATTCCGGGAAGTTCCACAACGGCTCTTCTTCTGGGAGGGTTGATGATGTGGGGTCTACAGCCTGGCCCTTTGCTTTTTACCGAGAAGCCTGATTTTGTGTGGCCTCTTATAGCGTCGTTTTACCTTGGAAACATCATTTGTCTCATTGTTTGCTTTGCGAGTATACCTCTGGTTATGCGCGCCGTATCGGTATCCAATGCCATTCTTGCTCCTGTCATTTTTGCTATTTGTGTTGTGGCCGCGTATACAACAAATAACTCTATGTTTGATGTTTTTTTCATGATGGGTGTAGGAGGGTTCAGCTATTTTCTCAGGCTTTCCAAGGTTCCGGCTGCGCCGCTTCTTCTGGCTTTTGTTCTGTCTCCTATGCTGGAAAAGTATGTACGACAGTCTTTTGATATGACTCGCGGAGACCCTTCCATTTTTATACGGAACGGCATTTGCTGGACTTTTATTGTCCTGATTTTTATTTTCTGTATTTCTCCACTTATTGTAAAACGTATAAAAGCCGCTAAAAAGACTTCATAGGCCGGACTCCATCCGTTTCGGCGGATGGAGCGTTATTGGAACAGCAATTCTTAAGTTTAGACTCATGCAAACACCACCGGTAGCCGGGTTCTGTCATGGAGAATGTGGGGGAGCGCCGGAAAAGACGTGTGGAGAATACAACGCGGAATATGAAGTTTTTCCTGCGCGGCTCCCCCTAAGCAGGAGCCTCCTCGTCGCTTCCGCTCCTGCGGGGTCTCCTGCTACCCCCACTCCTGGTACACCCGGCGGTGAGCCGATGGTGACAGCCGTGTGTACAACGGATTCCGCCACATGTGTTTTTTTGCCCGGCAAAAAAGCACATAGCGTATAACGCCGACTGTTGTACGCGTAAGGGTTTCCTGTACGCGTGGTGACGGCAGGCGGGACGGAAATACATTATGCGCAATTTGCCTCCGACAAATTGCGCATGACGGGTAGGCCCGCGCAAGGGATTGTAGCGGAAAGCCCACAGGATTTGCATAAGCAAATCCGAGGACTTGGAGCGGAAAGCCCGGTTTTTTGCGGCCAGGGAATTTGCGCCGCAAATTCCCTGGCCGCAAAAAATGCGCCCAAACAGCGGGGATAAAAATTCCTGTGCGGTTATTCTGGCGCTGGCGGCTGATACAGGTTTACCATTTCTTCGATATCGACCTTTTGTATATCCGCGGTAAGTTCCCTGTCTGTTTCCGTGCGTAAATAAAAAAGCCATGTGCGGACGGGTTTTTCGAATATGTCGCCTACCGCGCGGGAATAGACGGCAAGCTGTCCGAAGTGACGCCGGGGGTCTTCTTCGCTGTCGGTTTTGAAATCGACTACGTGCATAAGGCCGTCAGTTTCGAAAAGGAGATCGATTTTGCCGGTAATGAGAATATTTTTGCCGTTTAGCGTAACCTGGGTAAGTATGGCGAACTCCGCTTCCCGGTATGAGGCCGCGGCGCTGAGTTTCCCTAATTCGGACTTGAGAAAACCGCGGGTCATCTTCTGTGCCGCTTCATGAACCGCCTGAATATCGTTTTCTTCAAGCCGTGCGAGTATGGCTGGCGGTATAAAAGCCTGAGTTCCGTTTATACCTGCTTCCAGAAAACCGTGAACGATTGTGCCGAGATCGGCTGCCTGGATACCGGCCTTCACAAGAAGGCCGTCAAGGCTGTTCGCCGCCTGAGCCGCTGCCTCCTGTGCGTATTCTGTTTCTTCATACCGCAGCGAGCTTGCCGGAATGCTGACAGGAAGCGCGGGAGAGGGGACAATGAGGGATGCTTTTTCGTAGTTCTGTGCGGCGGCTTCGGCGGCGTCGCGCATGGAAAGGGTTTTCATCTTTTTTTCTGTCTCAGGTTCTGTCCCGGGTTCTGTCCCGGGTTCTATCCCAGGTTTTACCCAGGGCGTGCAGATGTCGTTTCGTGAAAGTACGGGAATCGCCTCAATAGTAAAAGGGGTAAAGGGAGAAGACTCGTCCGCCGCGGCAAGTACAGGAAGCAGGAGGTCAAGGAATGCTGAATCGGCGTCTTCGTTTTTTTTCTGTTTTTTTTCGAAAAGCTGGCGGAGCCTCTTTTTTATAAGAGCCGCTGTGTAGTCTTCGGCATCCAGGTTTTCCTTTTTTTCTTCCCTGGTTTGTCCTGGCAGGGTGGCGGTAAAATAGAGGAGGTTTTCCGCGCGGGTCATGGCGACATACAGAAGCCTTCGCAGTTCCGCCACGGTTTTCTGTTTTTCCTCCTCTTTCTGGCACAGATAAAAATAGTTGCCGCCTTTTTCCGGCAGTTCTTCCGCAAGAGGCAGGTTGAGGGATATTCCCCATTTTTCGTGAAAATAAACAGGTTCGGTATTGGTATCGTTTTTTCCGTGCTGATCTCCGTTATATATGAAGACCACAGGAAACTCAAGGCCCTTGCTTTTGTGGATTGACATGATTCTGACCCCCTGCCCTCCTTCGGCGGGTACATCCAGATCGCCGGGTTTTTCTTTTTTGTTGATCAGGTCTTCAAGGTAATCAATAAAGCCGGTAAGGGTTTGTCCCTGACTGCCGGTATCCCGCGCAAGCGTAAAAAGCATGTCAAACAATTCCGTATATGCCTGGGCGGAGGCAGTCCACAGGGTTTCATAGCGGTAGCCTTCCTCGTACCACAGCCGTGTAAGCAGTTCGCAGACAGGCAGGATTTTAGCCGCTTCCGCAAGCGATCTGTAGCGTTCTCCGGCTTTGCGGTAGGCTTCCCGCTCTTCAGGCGGAAGAAACTCCGCCGTTTCTTCCGCAAAGGGCTCCGCGTTTTCGTCCGCGCCGGGATTTTCCGCCGCTCCCCGGATCATGCATATTGCCAGAGTTCTGTCATCAAGGCGGGCGAAGGGAGAACGGATGACTGCGGCATAGGCAAGGCGGTCCTGGGGATAGGCAAGAAGCCGCAGGAGCATATACAAATCATTCACGGGCGCGTCTGTAAAAAGCCCGGCGGGTTTGTCCGCGGTAAAAGGAATGTCGAAGGCTTTACAGTATTTTTCCAGAAAGTGCTGGTGCGCGTAGGACCTTTGCAGGATAGCGAAATCCGCGTAGGCGCAGGGGCTGTAGGTAAGGCCGTTCTGGCCGCGCCGGGCGGTTTTGTAGCCCGAATCCACCAGTTCCCTGATGCGCCGCGCGATGAAAACGGCTTCAAGCTCGTACTGGGACAGCGCGAACCTGTCGTTTTCCGGTATGCGGTCTTTGTCAAGGAAACAGAAATGGGCGGCGGGTGTTCCCCGGTCTTTTTGCGGTGAGTCCATGCCCGTATAGACCGCTTCAAAATCGGGAAGGTCTTTGCCGGGAGGAAGAAAAACAGCGGGCAGGGGGCCGGCCTGTTCAGAACCAGGAACCCCGCCGAGGCCCCCGAATACGCGGTTAAAAGCATCTACGAGTATGGGAAGCGAACGGTAATTGTTTTTCAGATTCAGGGCTGCCTCTGTACCTCCAATACTTTTTGCGAGGCTTCGGAACACCGATACATCCGCGCCGCGGAAGCGGTAGATCGACTGCTTTTCGTCTCCCACAAAAAACATTTTGCCTTCTTCAAGTTCTTCGGGCCCTGGGATGCCAGGAGCCGTTCGCTGCGGCTTTTCCGCCAGAAGGAAAATCAAATCCCTTTGCAGGCTGTTATTGTCCTGAAACTCGTCAATCATAATGGCTTTGATGCTGTCCTTGTATACCTGCCGTATATCGGGATAGCGGGAAAGAGCGTCTACCGCAAGACGGGCCGCGTCATTAAAACTTAAAATGCCCGTCCGCCTTTTTTTTACATCGAATTCCTCAAAGAATTTTTTCGCAAGAGGAAATACCGACGCCGCGATATCTTTTCGGAGTATGGTGTTTGCTATAGCTTCCAGTTCCTCGTATAGCGGCTGGCGTAATTCTTTCAGGAAATCTTTTATCGCGGCGTACTCCTTCCCTCCGGTCTGGAGATTCACGGATTTTAGTTTTGAAAGAAAATCAAAATACTCACGGAAAGCTCTCCGCGTTTTTTCTTCCGCGTCCTGTGAGTCCGAAAGCGGACCGGCGCCGGGAACCCGCGGGACAGGATTTGCCAGCAGGGTCTGTAAATCCGTGTACAAACGGGATTTTGTATTGCTTATACCGTGCAGTTCACTGATAATCGCGTCAATACACCGCGAAGCGGCGGTGGTTTTTATTGTCCATATTTTTTTTAGTTCTTCTTCCTGGTTTTTCAGAAAACCTTCAAAATCGGGCGGGCTGGTTACAAAACCGTGTTTCAGTACCAGTTGGGCGAAAAGTTCTTCCGCAATGGTTTTTATTTTTTTGTTTGCCAATAAGACTTGAAGCGCGGGGTTTTCCCTGTTATCCAGTACAAAAGGCAGCGCGCTTTCTTCGGCGAGCCGCCGTACCCCATCATCATCAATAACAAAATCGGGGCTAATCCCATAACGGCGGCTGGCGGTACGGACAATGCCCGCACAAAAAGAGTCAAGCGTGCTTATCCGTGCCGTATGAAAGTTTTTTATGGCTTCGCGGGCCTGCGCGTTATTACCCTGATCCTCCAGCAGATGATAGATGCGGACATACATTTCATTCACGGCCTTATTGGTAAAGGTAAGAGTAAGGATCTCATCAACCTTCAGCATCTTTTCCATAACAAGCCACGCGTAGCGCGCCGCAAGGGTCTTCGTTTTTCCCGAACCGGCTCCAGCCGCGACAACGGCATTGTATCCGGCGGTGGCGGCCCGTTTCTGCTCATCGTTAAGCTGGTCAATAATCTGTTCCACGGGCAGCCTCCTCCCCGCTCCCGCTGTGTGAGCCGCCGCGCCAGTTCCCCGCGTCCAGCCTGTCCATCTGTGGAGGATTCAGCGTGTAAGCGGTACGGCACAGCGTTTTATAATCACAGGCGGCACAGGTTTTCAGGGGAACATGCTGAACCGTAAATTTCATTTTCTTTACAGCCTCCGCGAAGTCCCGCGCGTATTTGTCAAAAGCATCCAGGGTATACTGGTATTTTTCCCGGCCGCTGCACGGGTCATCCCGTGTGGGATCTTTGAAGACGCCAAGAATCGCGCGCCTGTGTATGCTGAAAAAATATCCGTTTTCTACGGAAAGCTGTTTTTCCTGTTCTTTTTCCTGCTCATAGAGTTTTACATACATAACCATCTGGAAATCCTGTAAAGGAGAATCGGGACTTTCCCTGCTGGCAGCCCCTGTCGGCATCCCGCTGGTCTTGTAATCAATGATAACCGGCCCGCCGCTGGGAGAAACCGAAACCCTGTCGATTTTCCCCACAAAAATCATATCGTCCTTCACGAACCCCAGATATTTTTCAATACAGCCGGATACCGCGTAATCAGGAAATTTAGCGGCTTCGGTTTCAAGAAGCCTTTGAAGCCGCCGCGTTATGACACCTGCCTGCGAAACCATCAGCGGCACAGCAAGCGGCCCCTGAAAAGCGGGGTGAGTACGAACCTCGTCCCCGGTACAGTCGCGGATAAAAGAAAAATATTTTTCAAGATGAGCGGGCCGGAAAGCCCCATCTTCTTCCCGTATTTTAATAAACAGCTTTTCCAGAATTCTGTGATACAGGTTTCCCAGCGACGTATCATCCAGAAGTTTTGCTTCCAGGGAAAAAGCAGAAACTGAAAGTATCTTCCTGAAAAACCACAACGCGGGACAGGTGTAAAACCCATTCATATCCGTTGCCGACAGTCTAAGATATTTTTTGTCCGAACTGTTTCCGCCACCGGCATCCCGCTTTTCCCTGTCCAGCGCGTCTTCAAGGGAAACATTCCATTGGATTTTTTTTATCCGCTCTTCAAGGAAAGCGTTCTCCGTACCAAAAGCCCGCGAAAGAAAATTGAATTTTTCTCTTGGACGGGAAGCCAAACCCTGAAACCAGGCCATAAAGCCCTGTTTCTGAACCGGAAAAAGCCGTCCGGGGAACCCGGTTTCAGCCCCGGCCCACCACGCTTTTTCTTTTCCAAAGGGATCCCCCGTAAAGGAATCATTCGTACCGGAACCCTCCGCGGGAATAACGGCCCGGCTGGTTTTCCCGGAAAACAGGCTGTGCGGAATAGTCCATCCCGCGAAAGTTTTCTCCGCGGCGCTTATACGCACCAGGGTTTTCCCCCCAGGCGGATTCTGCCAGTAAAGACGGAAGAAGTCTTCCGACGCGTCCGTATCGCTCAAGCCAAGCCGCCCGCGTTTGTCCTGCCGCAGAAATTTGAGCGGCCGGTACAGAACAGCCGCAGCGTCCTGCCCGGCATTCAGGATAAAGTGAACCGCAAAGGGAGCGCCAGCCGCGACCCTGTACGGAAAAACGCTCAAGCCCCCTGGCTGCGCCGCGGGAACATACTGCCGGTCTTTTAAAAACGCTAAATAAAAAGTGAAAGGCGAAGCCGGGACAAGATCGGGATACTCCTGCGCAAGCTGAATAAGGCCAGCCAGCTCTTCCATGCAGCGCGTAAGAACAGCGGTTCCCTCCACCCCGCTTTTTTCCCGCGAAAGATACGCCGGATACAAGGCAAAAAATCTTTTACGGATATCGCCGAAACTTTGAACCGAAGTAAGGGCTGTAAGCAACCGCTTTAGATTCCGGTAATACTGTCCCAGCCCTCCGCTCCCGCCCCCGGATTTAAAAGCCTCTTCCCATACATCGATAAGACGCCCATTTTCCCTGTAGGCGGAAACACAGTTGTTTTCAACCCCAAACCGGATAAGCCTCCTGTTTGCTTCCATATCCTGCCAGGGCAGCCTGGAATCAAGAAGCAAAGCCTTCAAAGCCGTAAAGGAAAAATTATTCGCCACACAGGAATCAATCAGGGAGAAAATATTCCCCGCGCCATATTCCGAAAGGGGTTTCCCCCATCTGCGGCGGGCCGGAATATTATAAAGCCGCAGCTCCCGCATCAGGGAACTTTCCATACTCTCCAGGCCGGGGACACTCAGCGCCATATCCTCGTAGGGAATACCTTCGTCCTCATGCAAACGCAGAAATTCCCGAACCGCCGCGCGGATTTCCGATTGCGAAGAATCGTACAGGAAAAGGCTTTCCCCCCCGCCGTCTTCTTCCGTCCCGCCGTTTTTTTCCGCACGAACAGGATGAATGGTTTTCTCGTTTTTAAGCAGCGCCTCGTATTCTGTAAAATCTTCCACAGCTTCGGGAAAAAAAATATAATAGGTATGTTCCCGATCCTGGAGCGGAGGCTTCACCCAGGAAGGCTCAAAAAGACCGCGCGCCTCAAGGAAAGCCGCGTATTCCCCTTTCAGAACCGCGAAGTCCGCATCCTCCTCGTCAGGAGCATAGCCCTCCGCGTTCCGGGCACGCTCTTCCCACAGCGCCAGCGACGGCAGCAAAGCCGCGATCTGCCTGGAAAAAACGCCCCCCTCCTCCGCGAAACGCACAGGAATAAGAGCCGAAAAAAGTTTTTCCCCAGCGTTTTTCCGAATCAGCTTTTCCACAAAAAGTTTCCGCAGCACAGCCGAAACAGGTTGCCTGTCCTTCACATTGGCGCGGATAGCCGTTTCCTTGAACCTGTCCCATGCCAGAAAGCGCCCCGCGGCCACAGATCTTTCCCCGGTAAAACCACACGCCTTCTGCGCCCAGACAGCCGAAGCGGTCTCGGAAGGAAACACAAAACGGGCCATCTGGTTTTTTATTTCCGCTTTTATAATGGATATAACACTGTTCATGAACGCGCGCCCAGTGTAGCACAGCGGACAGGACATGAAAAGGGATCATTGGGCGCCTTTCCGGCGCGGAAGCGCCGGAAAACGGGCTTTCCGCTCCAAGTCCTCGGATTTGCTAATGCAAATCCTGCGGGCTTTCCGCTACAATCCCTTGCGCGCGCGCAGCGGCAGCGCAAAATCGCTTCGCGA
>JAISAF010000389.1 GCA_031266855.1 Spirochaetales bacterium | reverse complement strand
CCTGCGGGGTCTCCCGCTACCCAGGCTGCATGGGCGAGCAGCGAATTTGCGAATGCAAATTCGCGGGCCAGCCCCCACTCCTGGTACACAGCCGCAATTTTGCGACCAGCCAAAACGCGGGTTATGTAATTCTTTTTTTGCGGGGCAGGAGCCGTGCTTTTAGTGCGGCGTAGTCTGGAGGAGGTCTGATACCCACGCGTTTACCATTCCTCAAATTTTTTAATGTTTGGATAAGTCCTTTGTTTTATAACATCATCAAGCCAATCTTCATCGGAAACACGCGGTAAGAAAATTTCTCCTTGTGAATCCGTTTTATCCCACAGAACCTTAAATTCTTTTGCTGCCAGATTCAAAACCGCAACAGTACAGATATAGCCCCCCTCCCATGTTCCCAAAATTCTGAATGTATTATCCATGGATCTCCTGATATACCATCCCCCATCTATAGGGCGATTTGATCGCCATTCAAATTCGTTGGATGTTTTCAAAAGCTCAATATCGTATAATATTATTTTAACTTCCGCCATATTCGTACTATCCTTTATATAACAAAGATATTTCCCGTCTCGTGAAATACGGAAATGAGAAATAACTTTGGTCACATATAAAATTTTCCCAGTATGACCGTTTGCCAGGTAAAGGTCAAATATTCTTAAGGAACCTCTTCCTCCGGTATCAATATCTTTAAATGTATATTTAGCGAAAAAGCACATTTTATAATCGGCTGAGAATTGAATATAAGGCTCTTCCACATTTTCCCATTGCCCAACCGGGATCACGGTATTCATATTTTCATTATTCTCCCTGTACAAAAATAACATTTCCTTCCCGTTTTCACGTTTCGTCCCATAGACAAATTTTTCATTTGTATCTAGTGGTGGAAATGAACCGTTTTCTTCAGGCTGTAAAAAAACCGTGGCAGTAAATAAAAAAAAGAATATCATATAAAATTTAAGGGGATTCATTTGCCTGAGCCTGCTTCTGTATTATTATATACCCTTTTACCTGATCCAGAGGAACATAAATATCCGTAACCTGTCCCTGTGCATTGGTATCAGTTTGCCATCCGCGCAATACTGAGGAAGCGCCCAATCCTTGGGGGGGAATTTCCATAAATCTTTCTTTGTTCAACATTAGCGGTAGTTTACCTGGTAGCGGCTGTCAAGGCTCGCGCCGAGCAGGTTGCGCTCGTTCCACACAAACGGCCGCTGGTATACGCTGTCCTGCTGCTGCCCGGCGCCTTCCTTAAAAAGCACGAAGCCGTAGTCCGCCGTGTACAGCCGCCCGTCGCTCTGCACCATACCGCTGGCGGCGCCCGCCGGAGCGTGGCCGCCCATCCGCTCCCCTGCGGGGACCTGGAAACCGTTAAGCCTTTCCATTACCGGATTTTGCATTATGGAAAACAATATAGCGCTTTTTGCGGGAGGGCGCAAGGCGCTAGGGGTCAGGCTCCTTTTCGTTTCCAGGTAATTGCTGCCCGGCAATTAGCTGCCCGCGAAATTGCGTTAGCAATTTCGCGGGTTGCCGCTGCCGCCGCGCAAGGGATTGTAGCGGAAAGCCCGCAGGAAAGCGCATGGGCGCTTTCCGAGGACTTGGAGCGGAAAGCCCGGCCCCGGCGCTTCGCGCCGGGGAGGCGCCCTGTCTCCTGACCCATTGATTTAACGCTGATTTTGGGATACTATTAGGAGAGGAGCGCAAGTTGTGTCCAGGGGAGATAGTCTTTTTTCCCGCGGGACTTCGGTTCAGGAGAAGGAGCGTGAGCAGCTTAAGGAGCCGGAGATGTACCGCGTTGTTTTGTATAATGACGATTATACGACTCGTGAGTTTGTTGTGGGTGTTATTATGGCGGTTTTTCATAAGACGGCTTCGGAGGCGACACGGATTATGCTGGATGTACATCGTAAGGGAAAGGGTACAGTGGGCGTGTATGTGTACGATATTGCGGCGACAAAGGCGCGGCAGGTGAAGGAGCTTGCGGCGGCCCAGGAGTTTCCGCTTAAGTGCACGGTGGAGAAGGCTTGAAACTATGACATTTAGTCAGGAAGCGCAGGATATTCTAAGTGCGGCTTATAGCGAGGCGAAGCAGCGCAGGCACGAGTATTTTACTTCGGAGCATGTGCTTTTCGCGTCTTTGCATTTTGATGGGCCGCGTTCGATTCTGGAGGAGTGTGGTCTTTTTCCCGATGAGTTGCGGGAGCACATGAGCAGGTATCTTGAGGAGAAGGTTCCGCGGGTGAGCCGACGGGAGCCTGTTCAGTCGCTGGGTTTCCGTAACGTGATCGAGCGGGCTACGTTGCATACCCAGCATGCGGGTAAGGAGGAGGTGAACGCGGCGGATGTTCTTGTGTCAATTTTTGACGAGGACAGGTCCTTTGGTTCCTTTCTTCTGCGACAGAAGGGGTTGACGCGCCTGGCTCTTCTGGAGGTGGTTTCGCATGGCGGTTTTTCGCTGGAGGATGGGGCGGGCCAGGATGGGGACGAAAACCAAAACTCTGTTAGGGAAAATCAGGATGAGTACAATCCGGATCCGGATGAAAGGCCGTTCCTTGAAAATCCGGGGGAAAACCAGGGACGGATGCATCATGTTTCCGGCCGGCGCGATATTCTTAAGGAATTTACCAGCGATTTGACGGCTCTGGCGGCGGAGGGGAAACTTGAGCCGCTTATTGGCAGGGACGATCTTGTGGAGCGTACTATCCAGGTGCTTGTGCGCAGGTTGAAAAACAATCCCCTGCATGTGGGCGAGCCGGGTGTCGGTAAGACGGCTATTACCGAGGGGCTTGCTTCCCGTATCGTGGAAGGCCGGGTGCCTGATATTCTGAAGGCTTATAGGATCCTGTCGCTTGATATGGGAACGATGGTGGCGGGTACCCGCTACCGGGGCGATTTTGAGGAAAGGATGAAGGCTGTTGTTGCCCGCCTGGTAAAGGAAGAGAAGATTATTCTTTTTATTGACGAGATTCATACTCTTGTGGGCGCGGGCGCTGTTTCGGGTGGTTCGATGGACGCTTCCAATATGCTCAAGCCCGCTCTTCAATCGGGGAAACTGCGCTGTATCGGTTCGACGACGTTTGAGGAGTGCCGCAAGTTTTTTGAGCGGGACAGGGCTCTTGCGCGGAGGTTTCAGAAGATTGAGGTTGCTGAGCCTTCCGTTGAGGAGACAGTGGAAATTTTACAGGGGCTTAAGGAAAAATACGAAGAGTACCACTCGGTAAGCTATAGCGGGGAGGCGTTGCGCGCGGCGGCGGATTTGTCGGCGAAGCTGATTAACGACCGTTTCCTGCCGGACAAGGCTATCGATGTTGTGGACGAGGCTGGCGCCTGGATTCGTATGCACCGCTACCGGGAAGGGGAGGAACAGGAACCTTATACTATTACCGAGGCGGATGTGGAGAAGGTTGTCGCGAAAATCGCCAGAGTGCCGGAAAAGAGCGTTTCTTTTTCCGAGAAGGAACAACTGCGGAATCTGTACGAAGAGCTGAAAAAGCGGATTTACGGGCAGGATGAGCCTTTGAAAGCCGTGGTGGACGCGGTAAAACGTTCACGGGCGGGGTTCCGTAATCCGAACAAACCCGTGGCTTCGTTTCTGTTTGTCGGGCCGACTGGCGTTGGCAAGACCGAGCTTGCCCGGAGTCTCGCGGATATACTGGGGATCACGCTTTTGCGTTTTGATATGAGCGAGTACCAGGAAAAGCATACGGTTTCGCGGCTTATCGGTTCGCCGCCGGGTTATGTCGGGTACGAGGAGGGGGGCCTTCTTTCGGAGGCGGTTCGTAAAACCCCTCACGCGGTTCTGCTTTTGGATGAGATCGAAAAGGCGCATCAGGATATTTTTAATGTGCTTTTGCAGGTAATGGATTACGCTACGATTACGGATAATGCTGGTAAAAAAGCGGATTTCCGTAATGTCATCCTTATCATGACATCTAACGCGGGCGCCCGCGATATTGGCAGGCCACTTATTGGTTTCGGCGACGCGGCGGTGGGGAAATCGGTTGTTGCCCAGGCTGTGGAAAGGCTTTTTACTCCTGAGTTCAGGAACCGCCTGGATAGAGTGATTATTTTTAATAACCTGGATCGCGAGATCGTGCGTAATATAGTTTTGAAGGAAATCGGCGCTTTCCGCGCCCAGCTTGTGGAGAAAAACGTAACACTCGAAGTCAGCGAGGATGCGGTGTCCCTGCTTCTTGAGGAGGGCTATTCCCGCGAGTTTGGCGCCCGCAATATCGCCCGCGTGGTCGAGGAAAAGGTAAAGGACTTTTTTATCGAAGAAGTCCTTTTTGGAAAACTCTCCGGCGGCGGGTACGCGAAAGTTGGTGTGAAAGACGGCGCGATACATATAGAGACGACTATCGAGACGACGGTGTGAGGCCCGGCTTTCCCTATCTCAGCGAGGATGAACGTTTTGAGTTTCCTTCGCCTGATACGGCGAATGAGGACGGCATTGTTTGCGTTGGGGGAAATCTCTCGCCCGGTATGCTTCTTTCGGCGTATTCCCAGGGGCTGTTTCCCTGGTTTTCTGAACACGATCCCATTCTGTGGTGGAGTCCCGATCCGCGTTTTGTGGTTTTTCCCGCCGAGGCGCACATTTCCGCCAGCATGCGCAAGGTTATGCGCCAGGGAAGGTTTGAACTAAAACTGGATACCTCGTTTGACGAAGTTATACGCGCGTGTTCCGGGGTAAAACGGCCGGGGCAGCGCGGGACGTGGATTACGGCTGATATGCGCGATGCCTACTGCTGCCTGCATGAGCTGGGTTATGCGCACTGCGTGGAAGCCTGGACAGGAGAAAATCTGGCGGGGGGCCTGTACGGGGTTTGCCTGGGGAAAATATTTTTTGGCGAATCGATGTTCAGCCGCGTTTCCAACGCCTCGAAAGCGGCTTTTCTTTTTCTGGTCTCGTTTCTAAGGGCGCGCGGCTTTGGGCTGATTGACAGCCAGGTGCGTACCGATCACGTCGCGTCTCTGGGCGGGCGCGCCATCGCGAGAACGGAATACCTGGAACTGCTTTCGCGGCTCGTGCGCCATGAAACCCCGCGCGGGAACTGGAGCGCGGTTGCGGAATGAATGCACCATAAATACTTTGAAGGCAAAGATTCACCACGAAGCCGAAGAAGCCGGGAGAGGAAGCGGGATTGGGCGCATTCCACAGGGCGCGATGAGCGCCCACGATAATAAGTTTCCTATTACGCCCAAATGAACGCATGCGAACAGCGTGTGATTTTACCAGCAACACGGGCGAGAGGCTCAAAAAAGGCTAGATCGGAAGAGCACACGTCTGAACTCCAGTCACACAGTTCGAT
>JAISAF010000343.1 GCA_031266855.1 Spirochaetales bacterium | reverse complement strand
TCCTGAAAGTATTGTCCTCAAAAAATTCATTCATAGACTACTACTACCCGTACTACCCGTAAACCGCTGCTCATTGTACACACGACCGCTCCTCCATCATTAATAGTCCGTTTAGAAACTACGTAACGGATTTTCATATCGCGGCTCTTCCCGAAGCCGCGGGGTTTTCCGAACATATCCATTTATTCTTTACTTCTTCGGCTTCGCGGTAATCCCTTCGCGCTTACATTATAAATCATCCCCGCAAAGAACCGGATTGCCCGGCGGGGATCATACCCCGTTCCACAGCCTTTAACCGCGCGCCCTCATGCCGCCGGGAACCGCCGCAATCCGCGGCCCACGCGGCCTGGGCCAGTCGCGGATTTGTACCCGCGAATCCGCCGCCTGCCACCGCGGCCTGGGGACGCTCCATGTCCTCCACATCAAAAAGAGGAAGCTGCATTACCTCAGCGTTCGAAAGAATCCGGCGGATACGAAGCGGATTATCAGGCTTGTCGAGATACGCGCCGCCCAGGGTTATAAAGTACCGCGCGCGCCTGAGCGCGACACCAAGTTTCCGCAGGGAATCGAAGGTAAGACTCCCGCTCTTTCTGGCGCCAAGAATACGCAGAGCCGACTTTGTACCAATGCCGGGAACCCGCAGAATTTCCTGATACCCGGCGCGGGAAATGTCTATAGGAAAACGCCCGATATGCCGCAAAGCCCAGGCGGTTTTAGGATCAAGCCGGGTATCAAGATAGGGCGAGGAACCTTCTAGAATTTCTTCCGGCGCGAAACTGTAAAACCGCATAAGCCAGTCAGCCTGGTAAAGCCTGTGTTCACGAAGAAGAGGAGGCCGCGCTATATCGGGAAGCCGGGGATCCCGGAAATCCCGCGCGCCGCCCCCGACCGGAGGAATAAATGCGGAATAGTAAACCCGCCGCAGGGAAAATTTCCGGTACAGAGCGCCAGAAAGGGAAATAATCTGTTTATCGTCCTCTTCCGAAGCGCCCACAATAAGCTGGGTACTCTGTCCGGCGGGCGCGAAATCCGGCGCGAACCTGAAACGCTTCTTATCGTTCTCAAACTGGGAAGAATCCTCATACATGCTCCGCATCGCGCCGAAAATAAGTTTCCCCGATTTCTGCGGCGCCAGCGCCACAAGACTTTTTTCCGTAGGCAACTCAATATTGGCGCTCAAACGATCCGCCCATAAACCCGCCTCGCGAATCAGCTTTTCCCCCGCGCCAGGAATGATTTTCAGGTGAATATATCCCCCAAAACCCGCCTCCTTCCGCAGTTTTTTCGCCGTCCCGATAAGCCTTTCCATAACAATATCCGCATCGGAAAATATTCCCGACGACAAAAAAAGCCCCTCGATATAATTACGGCGGTAGAAAGCGGTAGTCAAATCAACAAGCTCGCCAGTCGTAAACGAAGCCCTCTGTATATCAGACGAAACGCGGTTGACACAGTACGCGCAATCAAAACGGCAGACATTGGAATACAGCACCTTCAGCAAACTCACGCAGCGGCCATCCTGAGTCCAGCTATGACACACACCCGCGGGAAGACAACCGCCAAAACCACCCTGCCCCGAAGCGGCAAAAGCGGGCCGCCCCCTGTACCCGCCCGAACCGGATGACGCGCAGGAAGCATCGTATTTCGCCGCGCCCGCAAGTACCGCTAATTTTTCTCCCAGTTCCATAATAGCCATTCTAAATTACTACTAAACATTTGTCAAGTATATTGCAGCAATTCTCAGTTTAGGCTCATATCTAAAACCACTGTTGGCCGGGGCCCGTCAGTGAAGAAAAATGAGGTCTCCTCCCGGAGGGCGCCCTCCTCATTTTTCTTCACTGACACCCGCTACAGATGCATGAGACTAATACAGACTTGCTTTTTTAAGGGATTACTGGTGGTAAAAACATCAAAATTGTAAACAATTTAGATGTTTCTCTGATTTTGGAGGATACTTTTTTAAACTGAGAATTGCTGAGTATTCTAGTGCAGAGAAAATCCGGACACCGTCATATACCTTTACCGAGCCAAAATGGCGCATTTTTTTGCCCGCACGCGGGCAAAAAAACCAGGCTATCCGTTCCAAGTCCTCGGAAGCGCCCATGCGCTTCCTGTGGGCTTTCCACTTCTATCCTTTGCGCGCGCACCAGCGGCTTTTCGTGCTTCCGCGCGACCATCATCTTTTAGCGTGACGGTAAACGCCGCGCTGCCTTTTTCTGAATACGCGAGGGAATTGCCGGTGGCAATTCCCTCGCGCCGTTTGCCGCGGGCCGCCGTGGTACGCACCCGGAATTGCCTAACGGCAATTCCGGGTTACGCTTTAAGGCCGCCGCCGCGCCAGGGATTGGAGGGATGCGAAGCAGCCACGCCGCAGGCGGGGCCGCAGCGATAGCGGAGTCCCGGAAAGCCCGGCCCCGGCGCTTCGCGCCGGGGAGGCGCCCATAAGCTCTTCCTTTTTTACGTGTCACCTGATTCCCTTGTCGCCTGACTCCCTTGTCGCCGGACTCCCCTGCCGCCGGACTCCCCCGCCCTTCCCTGCTTTTCCGCGCGGTGTTTTTTTTGTATACTGCCGGACTATGGAACCTATAGTTTTGGCTTCGGCTTCACCGAGGCGCAGGGAGCTTTTGCGGCGGATGGGGCTGGAGCCTGTTGTGTGCGCGGCGGATATTGATGAGAGTTTTCCCGCGGGGAGCTATGATTTTCCCGGGCTGTGCGCCGGGCTTGCGCAAAGGAAAGTCGCGGCTGTTCTTGAGCGGCGGGAACTGCGGACGTACAACTGGTTTCTGGGAGCCGATACGGTTGTGGCGCTGGGGCGGAAGGTCATCGGGAAGCCGCGGAACCGGGAACAGGCGCGGGAGTTTCTCGCGCGGCTTCAGGGTGTGTCCCACAGGGTGGTGACGGGGCTGTGTCTGTACGACAGGGGGCGCGAAAGCTTCCGGCTTGCTTCGGAGGTCTCGGTTGTGCGTTTCGCGCGGATGTCGGACGCGGAGATTCAGTGGTATCTGGATACGGGCGAATGGCGGACAGTAGCCGGCGCGTACAGGATTCAGGGGAAGGGCGCGCGTTTTATTGAATCGATAAAAGGGAATTATACGAATGTTATGGGCTTGCCAATACGGCTTGTTTATGAGATATTAAGGGAAACAAATTATCCCCTGGGGATAAAATCTTCCGGTTCCGGCCGGCTCTAAGAGCCGTTGATCCGTGTACCGAGAATTACGAGAAGGACCGCATATAATGCGGAAGGGCTATCTTTCTTTGAGGAGGCTATTTTGGCTGTTGTGACGATGAAAAATTTGCTGGAGTCAGGCGTGCATTTTGGGCACCAGACAAAACGGTGGGATCCGCGGATGAAAAAATACATTTTCGCGGAACGTAATGGTATCCATATCATTGATTTGCAGAAAACCATCACTGCTATCAAGGAATCCTATGAGGTCGTGCGAAAGACCGTACTTGAAAACAAGTCAGTTCTTTTTATTGGGACAAAAAAACAGGCGCAGATGGCTATCCAGCGGGAAGCCGAGCGCTGCGGAATGTATTATGTTAATAACCGCTGGCTTGGCGGCATGCTTACCAATTTCAGCACAATAAAAAAATCCCTGCTTCGGCTGAAAAAACTGGAAAAAATGGAAGTCGACGGCAGTTTTGAAGGCATGACGAAAAAAGAAATTGCCGCTCTGTTAAAGGAAAAGTCAAAACTTGAAAAAAATCTGGGCGGCATCAAGGATATGAAGGAGCTGCCGGGAGTCCTTTTCATTATTGATACCCGCAAGGAAGCCATCGCTGTGGCGGAAGCGGGCCGGATGGGGATTCCGATCGTCGCGGTTGTTGACACAAACTGCAATCCCCAGGGCATTACCTACCCGATTCCGGGCAACGACGACGCCATCAGGGCGATTACTCTTTTTACACAGATTATTTCCAACGCGGTCATCGAGGCCGACAATAAAATCGGTCTTGAAGTTATCGATTCCTGCCAGGAGGATATTGACACCCAGCAGCCCGAAAAGGAGTTCAGCCGTCCCGAGGACGAGGAAGTGGAAACTTCGACTATCAGCGCTCCCGATGAGGGCGCCTCCGGGTTCACCGCGGAAGACTATTCCAATTATACGCCCGCCGACGAGAAAAAGGACGCCAGCCCCGCGGAGGAAGACGAGACGGCTGCCACGGGTATCGATGAAGACAAGCTGTACGAAGAATGATGCGCTGCCCGCCGGAATTAAAAACTTTATTTGTCTACGGCGGTTTATTCCGCCATGGAAAAATTTGGGCGCATTTTTTTGCCCGCGGCCGGGCAAAAAAACCGGGCTTTCCGCTCCAAGTCCTCGGATTTGCCCAGGATGCATGGGCGAGCAGCGATTTTGCGAAAGCAAAATTGCGACCAGCCAATGCAAATCCTGTGGGCTTTCCGCTACAATCCCTTGCGCGGCGTTAGGCGCATTTGCGTTCCGCAAATGCGCCTAACGCTTCCCCGTAAACAGGATTCGCTAAAAAACCGGAAAGTACCATAGTGCGGAGTAAATTTGATAGCCGTAAAACTTTATTTTGTTAAATTCATAAGGAGACAACCGTGGAAATAAAAGCGGAAGATGTAAAAAACCTGCGCGAAAAAACAGGCGCGGGTATGATGGACTGCAAGAAGGCTCTTACCCAGGCGGAAGGCGATTTCGCCAGGGCTGTGAAAATCCTGAAAGAGCAGGGACTGGCGGCGGCGGCGCAGCGTTCCGGACGCGCGACCAACGAAGGCCGCATTTTTACGAAAGTATGCCCGGGCCGGGCGGCTATCGCGGAGCTGTCCTGCGAGACGGACTTCGTGGCGCGCAATGCCGGCTTTATCAAGCTGGGAGATGATATCGTAAACTCCATCGCGGCCGAAGGAAAAAGTCCCGATGCGCCGGAACTGGCGGACAGGGTAAAGGAGCTTGTGGCTACGATAAAGGAAAATATGGCGCTGCGGCGGGCACGGACGCTTGAATATAATGGCGCGAACAGTATCGTTGCTGATTATATTCACGATGGGCGCATCGGCGTTCTGGTTCAGGTGTCGGCGGATAAGACGGAAGCCCTGCGGGATGAGGCGGTAAAAACCTTTATTGGTGACTGCGCGCTGCATATCGCGGCAAGCAATCCCCTTTTCCTTGCGGAGAAGGATGCTGACGCGGCATATATGAAGGAACAGGAAGAGATTTTTACCAAACAGGCGGAAAACCTTGGCAAGCCCGCCAACGTGCTTGCGGGTATTGTGAAGGGAAAAATGAAAAAACATCTGGCGGAGGTGTGTCTGCTTGAACAGCCTTTCGTGAAAGATGATAAAAAAAGCGTACAACAGGTTCTATCGGATGTGGGAAAGCAGGCGGGGGCGGCGCTTTCGATTGAGGCCTATGTCTACTACCGGGTCGGGGAAGATATAAAATAGCTGCCCGCGCGGGAGGAGCCGCCGCTTTCGCGGCGGTCTTTTCATGTGCGGCGTGCCGGGCGTATACTATTTTGTTGTGTAATTTCGTTTTTTTAAGGAAGAAGTATGATTAATATAAAAGCCCAAACAGAAGAAAGAATGAAAAAAACCATTAAGTCGCTCCAGGATGAGTTTAATGGTCTGCGGACGGGCAGGGCTTCCGCCGCGATTTTTGACAGGATCCGGATAGATTACTATGGGCAAAAAACTCCTTTGAACCAGGCGGCGAGTATATCCGTCCCGGAGGCGCGTCTTATCGTCATCCAGCCCTGGGACAAGGCCCTGCTTGGGGAGATCGAAAAGGCGATTCAGATGTCGGAGCTTTCCCTGAATCCTTCAAACGACGGAAAAATCATACGCATCAATATTCCTCCTCTTACGGAGGAACGGCGGAAGGAACTTGTCAAGGTCAGCAGGAACGCGGCGGAACAGAGCCGTGTGGCTATCCGCAATATCCGCAGGGATGCCAATGACGAGTTGAAAAAGGCTTTGAAAAACGGCGACTTGAGCGAAGATGAGGAAAAGAAAACCGGCGAGGAGATTCAGAAACTGACGGATAAATATATTGCTGAAATCGGCAAAGAGCTGGAAGCAAAAGAAAAAGAAATCATGGAAGTTTGATAATGGTCCATGAATCCAATGATGGCATACCGGTCAATCCAGAAAAACTGCCTGTCCATGTGGGTATCATCATGGACGGGAACGGCAGGTGGGCGCGTGCGCGTAATCAAAACCGTTCCGAAGGTCATAGGGAGGGCTTGCAGGCTTCAAAAAGAGTTGTCCGCGCGGCGGCGGAGATCGGCATTCCCTATTTGTCGCTTTACACCTTTTCCACGGAAAACTGGAAACGGACTCAGGAAGAAGTTTCTTTTCTAATGGGGCTGGTTCACCAGCATTTGCGGAAAGAGTACGAGTTTTACAAGGAAAACGGTATCCGGCTGCGCTACGCGGGCGATATGGATGGTCTTTCCAAAACCGTGCGGGAGGATATACTGCTGGCGATTGATGATACAAAAAATTTCAGGCGGCTGACGGTAAATCTAGCTTTGAACTACGGGGGCCGCGATGAAATTGTTCGGGCAGTACGCCGGTGGATGCTGGCGCGGGGGGAGGACGACACTCCCGCGGCTCTTACGGAAGAGGCGCTTTCCTCCAATATGGATAATCCTGATATTCCGGACCCGGATTTAATTATCCGCAGCGCGGGGGAAACCCGGATAAGTAATTTCCTTATTTGGGAAGGCGCATACGCGGAATACTATTTTTCCGAAAAACTGTGGCCGGACTGGGACAGCGGGGATTTATACGCGGCGCTTGCCGAGTATCAGAACAGAGTGCGAAAATACGGTGGTGTAGTGTGAAAAACGTTTATAAGCGTGTTTCCCTTTTTCTTGTGGCTCTTCCCGCGCTTGCGGGTATAATCCTTTTTCTTCCCCAGGGGCATTACGCGGCTGTCAACTGCCTGGCTATTCTGGTAATGGGTATCGGCGCCCTGGAAGCGGGGGGGATATTCAGGCATCAGGGGGTCTTCGTATCGCGGCCTGTTACCTTTATTCTGGGGGCGGCGCCTCCCGCTTTATGCTATATAAGCCTGTGGGAAATTATTCCGGCGCGTTATCCGGTTTATTTTTATATTTTCGCGGCGATTTTTCTTCTGGCCCGTGAAATTTTTCATAAGAACGAAGAGGATTTCCGGCAATGTCTTCCCCGGCTGGGCGCGTATTTTTTTATTTTGCTGTATCCGGGCCTTTTCGGGATATATATTATCCGTTTGACGGAACTTCCGCATGCCGGGATTGTTTTCATGATTTTTGTCGCGGCGACATATTTAAACGATTCCCTTGCCTGGCTGACAGGCGTTCTGTGGGGGGAAAACACGAAAAATATTCTCGCGGTTAGTCCTAACAAGAGCCTGGTAGGTTTTATTGGGGGCTTTCTGGCCAGTATCCTTGTTACTATGGTCTGCGCGGCTGTGTGGCACGAATATTTTCCGCTAAGCCTGCCGGGGGCGGCTCTTCTGGGAACCGCGCTGGGTATTTCAACAATTCTGGGAGATCTTGCCGAGTCCGTCCTCAAGCGTTCCGGGGGTGTCAAGGATTCCGGGAATCTGATTCCAGGCCGCGGCGGGCTATTGGATTCAATAGATTCGCCTTTATTCAACGCGCCGGTTTTCTTTTATCTTTTCACCTTCCTGTCTGGAGGATCGCCTCTCTGAAAAAGATCATTGTTCTGGGCGCCACAGGATCAATTGGGAAAAGTACGCTGGACATTATCCGATCCTATCCTGAAAGGTTCCGGGTTGCGGCTCTTTCCTGTCATTCCCGGAAAGACGAACTTCTGCGGCTCGCCGGGGAATTCGGGGTACACAGCCTTGCCTGTTCGTCGGCTCCGGAGGCGGGGACTTCCGGCTTTGACGGAAAGGCGGGGCTTGTACGGATGATTCGGGAAACAGAAGCGGACTATGTGGTAAACGGCATATCGGGCGCCGCGGGGTTTCTGCCTTCGGTCGCGGCTATCGAATCGGGGAAAACACTCGCTCTGGCGAACAAGGAAACGCTGGTCATGGCGGGAAGCCTTGTCAGGGAACTCGCGCGGCGCCACGGGGCCGCGATTATTCCCGTTGATTCCGAACATTCGGCGGTGTTTCAAATGATACAGGCTTTCGGGAAGGATATGGTAGAATCCCTTATTCTGACTGCTTCGGGCGGCCCGTTCCGCGATATGCCAAAGGAAAAACTTTCCGCGGTGAGTGTGCAGGACGCTCTTAAGCATCCTACCTGGAACATGGGCAGGAAAATTACCATTGATTCGGCCACGCTCGCGAACAAGGGGCTTGAGGTTATTGAGGCTCATCATCTTTTTCAGCTTGCGCCGGAAAATATACACGTACTGATTCATCCGCAAAGTTATGTGCATTCGCTTATCGAGACCCGCGACGGTATGCAGTACGCACAAATCGGCAAACCGGACATGCGGGTTCCTATTCTGAACGCCCTTAGCTGGCCGGAGAACTGTAGCTGGGCGCCGGGGAAATTCACTCTGGCGGGAATGAGTTTAAGTTTTACCGCTCCTGATACGCAAAGGTTTCCGATGCTGGACCTGGCCTACACATGCCTGAAACAGAAGGGTCCCTGGCCGCTTGTCTACAACGCGGCAAATGAAATAGCGGTACAGGCGTTTATTTGCGGGACGCTTCCCTTTACCGGCATTCCTGATATTGTTTCCCGCACACTGGAAGCGAAGAACTGGCCGGCTTATAATAGCGTTGAGGATGTTCTTCAGTTAGACGCGCAGGCGCGCGCGCAAGCAAAGGGGTTCTGTTGATGACAATGATTGTAAAAATAGTATTTGGTCTGGCGGGTTTGGGAGTAATGGTTTTTGTTCACGAGTTGGGGCATTTTATCGCCGCGAAACTTATGGGAATAGAGGTCGAAACATTTTCCATTGGCTGGGGAAAGAAATTATTCTCATTCAGGAAGAAAGAAACCGAATACTGCCTTTCGCTTTTCCCTCTGGGTGGCTATTGCAAAATGAAGGGCGATGAGGCAATGAAAGACGCCTGGGAAAACGGCAGCCGGGATATTTCCGCCGCGAAAGGTTCCTTTTATGGGGCTTCGCCCTGGCGCAGGATTGTTGTCGCAGTCGCGGGGCCGGTAATGAACTTTGTGTTTGCGATTTGCGCTTTCAGCCTTGTCTGGTTCATCGGTTTTTCGTATAACACGTTCAGTAACCGGATCATCCTTGAATCCGACTATGCGCCTTCCGCCGCCGGCCGGATATTTCCCGCCGCGCAGGGGGGGCTGAAAACGGGCGACTATATCACCGCCATAGATTCCGAGCCGGTTCTTACCTACCGCGATTTACAGGACGCCGTCGCGCTAAAACCTGAAAAAAGCCTTAAAATCGAATATACGCGCGACGGAATAAAAAACACAACGAATGTTACGCCCCTTCTTGACAAGGAAACAGGAGCAGGGAAGATCGGGGTGTACGCCTGGGTTGAACCCCTTATCGGGGCAGTGGCGAAGGATTCGGCGGCGTCTATCGCCGGTCTTGCCGAAGGGGATCGCATCCTGAGCGTAAACGGCAGGGATCTCCCCCACACACGGCTTTTTTATGCCATTCTCCAGGAGTCCCCAGCCCAAACGCTTTCTCTTGTCTGTGACAGAAACGGGCAGACTTTCCAGACGCGCTATGTACCGCGCGTCAACGCGGAAGGCAGGCCGGATATAGGCTTTTCTTTCAAAAGCATAGAATATTCCTCCCGTGAAACAGGGGTTCTGGGTTCCCTGAGCGAGGGTGTGTCGGAAACCTTTGAGACACTGACGCTGACCGTAAAAAGCCTGGGGCTGTTATTCCGCGGTATTGATCTCTCACAGGCTGTATCGGGTCCCTTGCGCATTACGTATTTTGTGGGAGAAGTCGCCGCCCAGGGCTTTAGCAGGAATTTCAAATCCGGCGTAACTTCAATTCTGAATTTTCTCAGTCTCCTGAGCGTGGCCCTGTTTTTTATGAATCTCCTTCCGATACCGGCTCTGGACGGCGGCCTTATTCTTCTGTTTTTAATTGAGGGCCTTCGCGGCAGGGCGCTTGCCCCGCGTTTTATTTACCGCTACCAGTTCGTCGGCATCTTTTTTATTTTGCTTTTAATTATACTTTCTACCATGAGTGATGTATTTTATTTTTTCAGGAAATGAGGTTTTCCGGCAGCAGTGATCCGTACAAAAACCCTGGGCGCGCAAGAGGGGGGGGACTGCTCGTCCATGCATCCTGGCTGGCCGCGAATTTGCGAATGCAAATTCGCGGCCACCGCTGGTGCGCGCGCAAGGGATTGTAGCGGAAAGCCCACAGGAAGCGCATCGGCGCTTCCGAGGACTTGGAGTGGAAAGCCCGGTTTTTGGCGCGGAGCGCCAAAAATGCGCCCGAAGACGGTCGCTCTCCAGTGTGAATGTTTTTTCTGATTTTGGAGGATAGTTTTTTGAAACTGAGAATTGCCGCATATATGGCGCGGATTCTTTTCCTGGTAATTAATCTTTGTTCCACGGTTTCGGCGTTTTCGCAGGAACAGCCGCGG
>JAISAF010000318.1 GCA_031266855.1 Spirochaetales bacterium | reverse complement strand
CTGCGCGCCCTGGGGGTTTCAGGATATTGAACAGGCTCTAAGACTCCAATATGATATGGTTCTTCAAAAGGGCGGTGTACTGCCGCCCGGAAGAATACGGGTTTGGGGCAGCATGCGATACAGGAAATCCGGCCCCCGAAGATTGGAGGCCGCTGGTGGAGGGTAAAGAGCATTGGGACAGCAGCGATGAAAAAGCGAAAGAGCTTAAAATTTCTGATTTTGGAACCCCTGAAAAAGTCCGGGAGATGGCTAAAATGCCAAAACCGGCACACACCTTTACCGAAGCCCGAAACATTTTGGGCAGCCTTATCGGAAATCCCTTGAAAAGCGCGGGCGGCCTGACTGCAACTATATCAAAAAATTCAACCAAAGAGATTTTGAGCGGAAAAGCTGTTAAAAATTCCTTTGAAAGGCAGGCCCATCTGTTAGCTGCCGCAAATGTGGAAAAGCTGTTTTTTAATGCGATTGAACCTTGGAATTTTGAATTGAACCCCGAAAAGCCAAATGACGGGATACGGACTATTCGCCGTTTATATGCTCCCATGCTTTACCGTGGCAAAATCGTCCCGGTCAAGCTGACGGTGAAGGAGCTAAAAAACCGGAACGAAGGGAACAGGCTCTATTCATTGAAAGCTATCGGTGTTGACTTAAAAAAAATCGAGGTGCAGGTAACTTAGCGCCGGGTGTTACCCGATAAGGGTTCTTCGGACATCCCGCTACACCTCGACCCGACAGGCGCTGAAACCCATCTATACTGAATATAGCCCGGCCGGTTGGGATTTGTCAAGCGGGCGGCAGCTTTAGAATTAGGCCAGGGAATTGCCGTTGGCAATTCCCTGGGCGCATAATTACCGTAGGTAATTATGCGCTTAGGACCCGGCGGTCGCAATTTTGCTGGAGCAAAATTGTGTGGTCTGCCACCAAGCATAGCGCGTAACGCGCTATGCACGTATTTATCACCACCGGCTGCCGCCACCACGCTTTCAGCCATCCGTTACGCTTGCAGCTTTGGAATCAGGCAGCGGGAATTGCCTGCGGCAATTCCCGCTGCGCGGCGGTTTTGTGCCGTCCGCGTGTATGGAAATCCATTATGCGCAATTTGCTTTAGCAAATTGCGCATAACTTATTGCCTTCTTAGCCGCTCACTGCGCGCGCAATGGGATAGTAGTGGAAATCCTTTTTGCCGCAGACAAAAAGATTGGAACGGATAGCCCGGTTTTTTTTGTCCGTCTTCGGGCAAAAAAAATGCGCCCGGCATTTACATTTGCCTCTTACACTGGCGCTGGTTGTTCCGTCCGCGTTTCGGATATTCCTGCGTGGGGCGTTTTCAATTTTTCCAGTTCCCGCGCGTTCATGATGAGCATTTGCAGGCGGTTTTCGATATTGGCGAAGCTCGTGTCCGGGTCGTAATCGAGGGGAAGAATCTGGATATTTGGGAACTCTTCCTTGAGCCGCTTGACCACGCCGCGGCCGCAGATATGGTTGGGCAGGCAGCCAAAGGGCTGGAGAATAACGAAAGAATGTACGCCGTGGGACGCGTGGTGCAGGATTTCGCCGGGGATAAGCCAGCCTTCGCCCGAAGTAAATGTGCGGTGCATCACCGGGTCGGCAAGAGCGGCGATTTCAGGAAGGCGCGTACAGGGTTCATAGAGCGGGTGCGTCAAAGCGGTTTTTTCCAGCCGGTCAATCGCGAAGTCGAAAAGCCCTTCGCCGATATATGTTGAGAGCACTTCCCCGAAGGGGTAGCTTACATGGAAGTCCTTTATTTCAGAAATCCTGCGCAGGTAGTCGCGGCGGAATACATCGAGCATCCGGGGAAGAATGACTTCCATGTTGTTTTTTTCGAGGTAGTCCTCAACATAGAAATTCGATCCGGGGTGGTAGTTCAGGAGATATTCGCCGATGATGAAAACCAGGGGTTTGCGGAGGCTTCTGTCGTAGGCAATCCGGCACATCGCCACGACTCCTTTTTTGTAGGCCCGTATCGCGCCCCTGATGCCGCCGGTGTCAAAGCCCGCCGTGACGCCGTCTATTGCCGCGGTAAATACGCGGCCCGTTTCCCCGGGATTTTTTTCATAGGGCCGTATCTTGCGGAAAAGGTCTTCCAGAATGTCCATTATAATCAGGCCCCAGAGCATACGCATCTCAAAGGCCATGCCCAGTTTGAAGCCGGGATACATATTTTTTGAATCCAGCTTGTCCGTTGTAATGATGGGGACCCGCGAAAAACCGGCTTCGTCCAAAGCCCTGCGGGCCAGGCTCGCGTAGTGGGACAGGCGGCAGTCGCACTGGTATTTGGCAAGGGCTATTACGACTTCATCAGGATTATAACGGCCGCTTTCCAGAACCGACAGCCCTTCCCCTATATTCATTTGCGCGGGAAAACAAATGTCGTTATGTACATATTTTTTTCCCAGCTTGATGGCTTCCCGGCCGCCCAGGGGCAGGGGTTCCACTTTGAAACCCTGACGGCGTATCGCGGCGCTGGCGATTTTGCAGAAAGCGGCGGACACGTTGGGTATAAGGAGGGTTTTGTTTTTCCAGTCCGCCCTGGTGAATTTGACGGGATAGGGGTCTTCGAGTTCCCGGACAAAATGCGCGGTTTGCTGTTCGCGCCGCGTTTTTATAGTCTGGATAAAGGATTTGATCCTGATATTCAGCGGCCCCGCGGCGTCTCCTTCGTCGAGTTTCAGAATAAGGGGGGCCTTGCCGGAAATAACGTTCATAAGCCTGATAACTTCATCAGTCAAAATAGCGTCGTGGCCGCAGCCGAAACTGACGATTTGCACATACTCAAGCGCCGGATGCCGCGCGGCGCACATAGCGCCGGAGAGCATGCGCGCGTGAAAGTTATTCGTTATCTCGATACGGGAGTATTTCAGATCCGTTTTGTTCAGGCCGGGCAGCGAATCGGCGGTAAGTACGGCGATCCCCAGACGCGTAAAATACGAAGATAAATCGTGGTTGACAAGTTCATCATTGTGGTAGGGCCGCCCGGCCAGAACCACGGCAAAGGCGCCTTTCTTCTGGACATCCTCGATAATGCGTTTCCCCTGATCCGTAAGGCTCGCCCGGAAAGCGGCAAGGGCTTCGTCCCCCTGCCTGATTGCCTCGCGGATAAGGGCGCCGGGAAGGCCGAAGGCGCCGCGCACAAACTCCAGTATCTGCCGTTCCCTGTCATGGGTTTTGAACCAGTGAAAAACAGGCGTATCAAGGGGCGTATCCCAGCGGCGCGAAGGGTCGTCGCTGTAGCGTATAACAAGCGGATAGCCTTTCACAACGGCGCATACATAGTCGCTTAAGGGTTCGGTATTCTCCGAGGGCATGCGGATAATCATCGGCATGAAAATACGATCCACCTTTTTTTCAACCAAATCGCGGATATGACCGTGAACAAGTTTCGCGGGAAAACACACCGTATCCGAGGAGACAAAAGGCAGCCCCCGCTCAAAAAGGCTCCTTACGGAGCGGCGGGATATAAGCGTCTTAAAACCCAGCGCTCGCCAGAACGTTGTCCAGAACGGCATACTGTTCCAGAACTCCAGCGCGCGCGGCAGGCCGATGGTAATATCCTTTAGCGGGCTTACAGCGCTTACCGGATAATCCTGAAAAAGAAGCTGTTCCCGCAGTTTCATCAAATCAGGAACCGTCTGCATTTTGCTGGTAATTGCCCTGACCTTTTCCCGCACCTGTGCGCTGTCCGCCCCGCCAATAACTTCGCCCCGTTCACAGCGGTTCCCGGTCACATAGGTTTGGCCGTTTGAAAACCTGATAAGCGTCCGTGAACAGTTATTCCCGCAGAAGGGACAGACACATTTCGATTCCTGCCGGTAGCTGAAACTTTCCATAGCGTCCAGTCCGATAAACGTCGAGCTAAACGCCGGTGTTAAGCCCGCCGCTGGTACAGAAGGCCCTACAGGATTGGTTTCAACGTGTTTCTTTGTAAGCAGGGCAATACCAATCGCCCCCATCTCGCCAGGATAGGGAGCGCGGATAATGGTTTTCCCCGTGTACTGCTCCAGGGCGCGCAGAACCGCATCGTTTCTGAACGTCCCGCCCTGCGCGATTATCCGATCGCCAAGACTGGAAAAATTGGAAATGCGCACCACTTTGGTAAAAACATTTTCGATAATTGAGCGGCACAGCCCCGCCATAATATCGCCAGGCTCTTTTCCGTTTTTCTGTTCCGTGATAATGCAGCTATTCATAAAAACCGTACAGCGGCTTCCCAGCTCCGCGGGGTTTTTCGCGTTAAAAGCCGCCTCTGCGATTTCCTCCACAGGAATACCAAGATTCCCCGCGAAGTTTTCCAGAAAAGACCCGCAGCCGGCGGAACAGGCTTCATTTAAGGTAATACCCGTTACAATATCATGCGCGATAGTAATGGCCTTCATATCCTGGCCGCCAATATCCAGAATAAAACTTGCCCCCGGAACGTATTTCAGCGCGGCGGCGGCGTGGGCAACCGTTTCCACAGTATGATAATCCGCGCCTAAAGCCTTCGCGAAAAGCACTTCCCCATAGCCGGTAGTTCCCGCCGCGATAATATCCAGCCCTACGCCGAGTTCCCGGTATTTCCTGGCCAGGCCGGTAAGGGCGCCGCGTATAACACGCAGCGGTTCCCCGCTGTTAGCCGCATAAAAAGTATCCACGACATTTTCTTCCTCATCAAGAAGGACAAACTTTGTTGTCGTCGAACCAGCGTCAATACCCAGGTATACCCGCAGCGTATCGCCCGCCCCGGCCCGCGGGCAGGGTTTTGGAGGCAGCCTGTGCCGCTCCTCAAAAGCGGCCCTGTCCGCCGCGTTCAAAAAGTAATTCTTTTTTATATCAGGAATACTGCCAGCGATATTTTCCCGGAACGTGGACAGGGCGGACAAAGCCTGCGCCGGTACAAACATATTATCCTCATGCGCAAACATATCGCCCAGCGAAAGCGCCGTCCCGTGCGCGACTATAGTCTCAGGATTATCAGGACGAATAATATCTTTCTCTTCCAGGCCAAGCCGCTGGGCAAAAACACTGATAAGCGTCGGATTAAAAGTAAGAGGCCCGCCCTCAAAAATAATCGGCGGCTTCAGTTCCAGCCCCTGAGCCAGCCCGCCGATGGTCTGCTTCGCTATCGCGTGAAAAGCCGAAAGCGCGATGTCCTCCCGCAAAGCCCCCTGATTCAGCAACGGCTGAATATCCGTCTTCGCGAACACCCCGCAGCGGCCCGAAATATCATACACACGGCTTCCCCGCGCCGCCGCCGCCTCAAACTCCTCAGGCGGAATCCTTAAAAGATGCGCCACCTCGTCAATAAAAGCTCCCGTCCCCCCCGCGCAGCTCCCATTCATCCTCATATCCGACGCAACCAGCCTGTCCGTCGCCTCATCATGATAAAAAAAGACTATCTTCGCGTCCTGCCCGCCCAATTCAACCGCGACCCGCGCACGTGGATAAAACGTCTTAACCGCAATGGAATTAGCCACAACCTCCTGAATGTAGGAAGCATGAATAAGATTCGCTATAGTCCTGCCACCCGAACCACAAACCGCCACACGGAATTCCGCCCCAGGAAATTTCCCAAAAACTTCCCCAAGCAGCATACACACCGTCTCGCACTGCCGGGCGTTATGCCGCACATACCGGCGAAAAAGAATCTCCCCCGAACCGCGGTCCAGCACCACAACCTTCGCGGTTGTCGAACCGACATCAAGCCCGGCCCACAGGCCAGCGTTTTTTGCACTCATAGCTATTCAAAAAAAATACCGCAAAAACCGCCTTCGGTCAAGGAAAAGGACGCCCCCCTCATTCCCCGGAAAATTCAGGAGAGGAAGCGCCTTTTACCACCCTTCGGGTAAAAAATTTTACCCCGCGCAAAGCCTTTTCCTATGCGGCTCCCCCTAAGCGGGAGCCTCCTCGTCGCTCTCGCTCCTGCGGGGTCTCCCGCTACCCAGGTTGCATGGGCGAGCAACGAATTTGCGAATGCAAATTCGTGACCAGCCCCCACTCCTGGTTTTCGGGGCCGCACCGCTACGCGCTTTTTTGCGGAGCAAAAAAGCGCGTAGCGCATAACACCCGTCGTCGCATGATTATACGCTATGCAAGTACTGCATCGGGCGGGCGGGTTATCCGCCGTTAATCATCCACCACCCATCTGTACCCGTCGCCGGGGATACCGGGCTTATATGTCCAAGTAGAGCCGGATCTGTCCACAATTACCGAATTCCACCCCTGTTTTAAAATCAAATCTACAGACATAGGAGGAGTTCCTTCTTCGTTTCCATATATACGCGCGTCTTTATCCGCGTACATATAGTTTACCTCGCACCCTGTGCTATTTCTTTTTAACAAAGCGCTTCCGCCCGCAACTTCAAACTTCTCTAACAGAATATACTTTACATCAGGAGGATCTATTGTAAACCCGGCCCATGTTTCATTAAACGCAACCAAATCAAAGACAGGCAGTTTCAGGGTAAGCTTTCCGTATTCGTCGATACTGCTGAGCGCCGCAACAGCGGCGGCATTGCCGGGACCGACATCACCGGATTTTGGCCCTACTGTTTTCTTTTCGCCAGGAAAAGAGGGCGTAAAAGTATAGAAAGTGCTGTCCTCGTTGTATACCTGCTCTCCCGATGCCAGCATTATCTCCTTATCTCCCAGTGCTGAAGATGGGCTGCCGTCATCGTCGTCACGGCCCGAATCGCAACTCCAGAAAGCGCATAACGCTATCAATGCCGCGAT
>JAISAF010000285.1 GCA_031266855.1 Spirochaetales bacterium | reverse complement strand
GTTTAGGCGCGGCTTGCCCTCTTCCATTTTTTATTTTTCTCATGTAGGATACATAAAAAGGAGTATCGTGTGTTTTCGCAAAAGGTGGTAGACAATCTGAGGAACTCATCGGCTATCCGGGCGATGTTTGAGGAAGGCGCGAGGCTTAAAAGGGAATTCGGCGAGGCGAATGTGTTTGATTTCAGTTTGGGGAATCCTGATCCCGAACCGCCCGAGCGGACGCTTGCCGCGCTGAGGGAACTTGTGGAGAAGTCTCCGCGTGGTCTTCATGGCTATATGAATAACGCGGGTTACGCGGATGTGCGGGAGAAAATCGCGGCGCAGCTAAGCCGTATGGGTGGAACGCCGCTTACGGAGGATAATGTCGTTATGACCTGCGGCGCGGGGGGGGCTTTGAATGTTATTTTGAAGGCTCTGCTGAATCCCGGCGAGGAAGTTATTATTTTTTCTCCGTTTTTTGTTGAGTACAAATTTTACACTGAAAACCACGGTGGCGTTCCTGTTATTGTGCCGTCGCGGGAGAGCGGCTTCCTTCCTGATCTGGACGCGCTGGAGGCTCGCATCAACGCGAAGACCAAGGCTGTTATTCTGAATACGCCAAATAATCCTACGGGAGTTGCGTATCCGCGGGAGCTTCTTGCGGGGATGGAAAGCGTTCTTCAAAAAAAAGGCGGGCAGTATAATACTGTTATTTATCTTATTTCCGACGAGCCTTACCGGGATATTGTGTACGACGGTGTGCGCGTGCCGTGTGTTTTGGAGATTTTTCAGAACGCCCTTATCGGCTACTCGTTCAGCAAGAGCCTGTCTCTGCCGGGGGAGCGTATCGGCTATGTGGCCGCGTCGGGCAGGATTGAGGACTGCCGGACGCTGTGCGACGCGCTCGTCTTTGCCAACAGGACGCTCGGTTTTGTAAACGCCCCGTCGCTTTTCCAGAGGCTTATCGCGGAATCCCTGGACGATAAAGTGGATATTAACATTTACCAGGAGCGGCGCGATCTTTTGTATGGACACTTGACGGGTCTGGGTTTTTCCTGCGTCAAGCCGGGGGGAGCGTTTTATCTTTTTCCAAAATCGCCGCTGCCTGATACCGCGGCTTTTAAGCAGATGGCGCTGAAACATAAAATTATTCTTGTACCGGGAAACGGATTTGGCTGTCCTGAATATTTCAGGCTTGCGTACTGCGTCAGCACGGAGACTATACGAAACTCTCTTCCGGCATTTACGGCGCTTGCGAAGGAAGCTGGATTATAGTTTTCTCATAGTTGTTGTTTTTTTACAGTCGTTTTGCGGGAGGTAAAAAAAATGGATTTGGAGTTTATTAAAAGAGAAACGCTGAAGGACAAACCGAAGGATGAGACCAAACTTGGATTTGGCAGAATCTTTACCGATTACATGCTGATGATGAAGCGTGATAATACGCGGGGATGGTTCTACGCGGCGATTGAGCCTTTCGGGGATTTGAGCCTCTCTCCGGCGGCGCTGGTACTCCATTACGCGCAGGAAGTTTTTGAAGGGCTGAAAGCCTACCGCGGCGGTGGAGGCAGGATTCTTTTGTTCCGCCCCTGGGAGAATATGAAGCGTATGGCCCTGTCCGCCGCGCGGCTTTCGATGCAGCCTTTTGATTCGGACTTTCTGCTGAATTCCATTTATGAGCTGGTTAAACGCGAAAAAGACTGGATACCCGCGGCGCCAGGAACCTCTCTGTATATCCGCCCTACCTACATTGGTATCGATCCTTTCGTGGGTGTGGCGGCGGCCGAAGAGTATCTCCTGTACGTTATCCTTTCCCCCGTCGGCGCTTATTACCCGCGCGGTCTGGAACCTGTTGACATTTTCGTGGAAAACAACTACGTGCGTACCGTGCGGGGCGGAACAGGCACCACCAAAGCCGGGGCCAATTACGCGATAAGCCTTCTTGCCGGAGAGGAAGCCCACCAGAAGGGCTTTAGCCAGGTATTGTGGCTTGACGGCGTTGAGAAAACATATATCGAAGAAGTTGGCAGCATGAATATATTCTTTAAAATCGACGGGGAGATCATTACTCCGGCTTTGCAGGGAAGTATCCTGCCGGGCGTTACCCGCGATTCAATTATCCGTATCGCGCGGGACAAGGGAATGCCGGTCAGCGAAAAACGCATCTCGATTTACGAAATTGAGGAAGCCCAGGCGGATGGAAAACTCGAAGAAGTCTTCGGTTCGGGAACCGCCGCGGTTGTAAGCCCCGTGGGCAAGCTGGTCTGGGGCGACAAGACCATCGTAGTAGGCGACGGCGGCATGGGCCAGGTAACCCGCATGCTCTACGACACCATTACCGGCATTCAGTACGGCAGGATCGAAGACCCCTACGGCTGGACGTATGAACTCAAGTAACTCTGTACGTAGCGCGTAAGAGTTTTAATCCTTATGTTTTTGAGCGCATTCCGTGGCTGCGTGAGCGGCCACTACAATCCATACTTATCACGCCCAAACAAACGCACGCGAAAGCGTGTGATTTTACCAACAACACAGGCGAGAGGCTCAAAAAAGTCTATGCCGTGTACAAGGTCGAAGAGCCGATAAGCGACTGTCTTCAGGCGCATTTTTTTGCCCGCCATGAGCGGGCAAAAAAACCGGGCTTTCCGCTCCAAGTCCTCGGATTTGCTTATGCAAATCCTGTGGGCTTTCCTTTTCAGATTCACTGCCTTTACGGTATCTTCTGCACGAAAGGCAGGATTGAAAAAAACGAAACAAAAAAGCAGAAACGATAGCCGCATAATCTGGCATCCCGCTTTTGTACAGGCTGTTCAACTGGAACTTATGCACTATAAAAAGGTACTGCAATATCTTTCCGAGTACCAGCTCAATTTAGAACCCCTGCGTATTGATGTGGTTATTATCAAAAAACCCAAAGATACCGTGATGAAAAAAATATCGCGTCCATCTTCCGGGCTGAGAATCTTGTGGAGTATAAAAGCCCCGCGATTATGTATCGTGCGGCAGCTCAGAATCAGGCCACGAAATTGCCATAGGCAATTTCGTGGGTGCATAATTGCCTTTGGCAATTATGCACCCATAACCCGGCGGTCGCAATTTTGCAGGCCCATAACCTGTGTATACACCGGGAGCTTTTTAGGGCCTTGTGCCCAGAAGCCTTGCTATCAGAAACACGCTCGCGCGTGCGTTTACTGGGGCAGGGACAAAATTGCGTGGTGTGCCACCAAGCATGAAGCGTAGCGGAGTGTACGTCTTTATCACCAACCGGCTGCCGCCACCACGCTTTAAGCCCACAGTTACGTTTGCAGGTTTAGAACCAGGTCAGATAATTGCTGTTCGGCAATTATTTGTGTAGAACGGCAGGTTGGGGCGTATCTTGAAGTGGTAACGAAGGCAAATATTGAAAGTGTACGGGAGGCAATAGAGAGGGGTGATACGACACTGACGCTGGAAAAGGTTCTGAAAGAAGCGGGCCTTGTCGCCAAATGGGAGGCAAAGGCGAAAGCGCGGGGGAAAGCGCAAGCCAGAGAGGAATTGACAAAAGAAATGACAATACGGGCCCTTGAGCAGGGTTTTGCGGAAGAAACCATTGCCAGCAT
>JAISAF010000230.1 GCA_031266855.1 Spirochaetales bacterium | reverse complement strand
TATGCGCTATTTGTATTCACCTGTTATACGCACTTCCGCTCGGTGTAGGCTCTGCCTACGCCGAATTAGCCGCAAGCGTCCACGCTTGCGGCTTTAGAACCCAACCACATAATTACCTTTGCAATTGCGTATAACAAGTTTGAAGATTTCTAACCGCCAGGCCGAAAAAGCCGAATAAGTTTTTGCTCCCAAGTCTTTTTTTACTTCTTCGACTTCGCGGTTTAAAAATTCTGTAGACCAGTGGCAGTGCACACGCGTTACAGGTTTTCCCCCGCTTTCCTAAGAAGCGCGAAATACATAGGCCCCGTGCCCCGCGAAGTATCCGGCAGTATCTTCCTGCCAAAAAGAGTCTTCTCCGAAAACGTGGCGCAGCCGGTTTCCAGAACAGTAAAACCTTCCGGCAGCCGTTCCCCCGCGCGCCGGATAACGCCGTCGGTTTCCTCCTCGCACAGGGCGCAGACGCTGTAGAGGATCCGTCCGCCGGGAGCGGCCGCGGCGAGGGCGGCAAGAAGCATCGCGTAAGCCTGCTGCGCCAAATGGCGTATCCGCGCCGGCGACCAGGACTCAAGATATTTCGGATTCAGCACGATATGCCGCTCGGAAGAGCAGGGCGCGTCAAGGAGTACAATATCATACACGTTTTGCTCGTGAAGGCCCCATCGGGCCGCGTCGCGGCCGGTAACGCCGACACGGGAACGGATATCCGGGGGAAGATGCGTATCCAGAACCTTCAGCAGCCTGCGCCGCCTGTCCGGCGAACGCTCGTTTGCCGTAATAAAACCCTCCCGCCCCAGCGTGGAAGCCAGCACAAGGGTTTTTCCGCCAGGCGCGGCGCACATATCCAGAACGCGGCAGTTACCGCTTTCACCCAAAGCCCGCGCCGCGGCAAGGGAAGCCGCGTCAAGGTAGTAGGGAGCAAGCAGCCCGCTGGAAAAAGGAACCGGCGCGGGTTCTTTTTTCAGCGCGGCCCGCAATGAGGGCCAGCGTTCCCCGAAGACACCCGCATAGTAATCATCAAAACCAGGCTTTACCCGCTTCATAAATCGAAACCCCGCATCAGGAATGTACTGTAGCGCAAGTCCGGGTATTCCCGCAAGAAGCAAACACCCCACCGCAGACGCATAGAAAATCAGAATTTTTACCGCAAAGTCGAAAAAGGCAAAGAAATTTTTGCTCTTTAAGTCTTTTGTTGCCTCCTTTCTTTGCTTCTTCGACCTTGCCAGTCTCCGGCTTTGCGGTTCATTTTTCCCCACGATTTGTACAGTTTTGCGGTAACTAGAAAGTTTTTACGGGTTCCATATATTATTGATAGAGACAGCGGGGGGATTTCCCCCGTCCGCCTGGAATTAAAATAAATGGATTTGATTTTATGAACGGGTTTATTGAATGGCTTAGTGAAAAATCGGGTAGTTTTCGGGGAGCGCCGATTCCTAATTATGCTATTCTTTTAGGGCTGTTATTATTGTACAGCAGTTTTCTAATCACGTTAATAAAATATATACTAAAAAAGCTCCGGGAAAAAGAATCTAAATCGGAAAAACAGAGGTAAATATGAAATCCATTGGAATAATAGCGTTATATCTAACCTTTCTATCTACCGGGACATTTCTTATAGCTGAAGAAAAAAATGGAAATATACAGACTTATACAACAACGTTAATTAATTCTTATAATATAATGAATGATGATTACGATGGCATAGATGAGAATTCGCGCCATAAAATAAATTATCTTAAAAATCGCGGGTATTCACAAACCAATATAATACCGGATGTTTTTTTTAACGAAATATACCGATTGGTTTATGAAACGAACAGTCAGGGAGGTTATCTGCAAACAAACTATAGCAACGAAGGAATAACTTACATATTAATATACGCACTTGATAAACCGGATAATCCCAATTTGTATTCATGTGTCACGTTTTCTGTGAATGGTAAGCATTATTGGTTTTTAAAAATAAATTTTCTTCTCGAGTGGACAACAATAGAAGTGAGGAGGCATGAAGGAAATGGAACAATATTGATCAAAAGGATGTTTTATTAAACGGAAAATGCTTGTAACGATAGGGACTCTTTGATCTTTGTCAATTGGTATCTGCCTTATGATATGGAAACGCGAAGGTGGCAAACCCCGCAATTTTGCTCCAGCAAAATTGCGGGCCGCGTGGTTGCAGATAGCGGACCTATGTATGCTTTGCATACATAGGTCCGCTGCCTGCCGCTGTTGCGCGCGCCAGGGATTGCAGCGGAAAGCCCACAGGAAGCGCATCGGCGCTTCCGAGGACTTGCAGCGAAAAGCCCGGTTTTTTTGTTTCGCGCGCGAAGGCGCGCGAAACAAAAAAAGGCGCCCAACGGCAGTCGCTTTTCGGATCGGCAGTGGTTTTTTTTCCGTGTTCACGGTAAATTAAAGCAGTATGAATATTGACAGGCTCCGGCGTGTCCGGTTTTTTCGCGGGCTTCGTCTTTTTGCGTGTTTTTTCGCCGCGGGCGTTTTGCTTGCGCGCTGTACGTCGGCGCCTCCTCCGCTGCCTCCGCCAGAGGAAGAACAGCCGCCCGGCGCTGTTGTGGTGGTGGAAGAGATTCCGTCTTTGTTCGTGTCGCCGAAGGGCAGCGATTCGGCCGGCGGGTTTACCAGGCAGACGGCCCTGAGAAGCCTTGATGCGGCGCTGAATGCTGTGGGCGAAAGCGGCATAAAGAGGATTGTCATTCTTGGCAGGCTGAGCGCGGAAAGCGAAGCGCTCAGGGCCTATCCCCGCGGGGAGGCAAGCGTTTTTTTTATTTCCAATACCGGCGCTGAGGAAATTCTTATTACCGGCGAGGGGGAAACCGGAGCAGGGGAAGAGGAAGCGGCCCTGTGCGCCGATGGTACAGAGAAAAAAGTCATTACCATATCCGGCGAGTCCCGCGTCAGGTTCGAGAACATTACGATTTCCGGCGGCAGCGCGCTTGTGCCGGATATCCCGGGGGGCATAGGCGGCGGACTGTATATTGATGAAGGCGCCCAGGTTACTCTTGGGGCCGGTACGCGCGTTGTGTCCAACACCGCGGTTTTTGGCGCGGGGGCTGCCGTATGGACAGATGGGCGTCTTGTCCTGGAGGACGGCGCGGATATCCGGGATAATTACACATCGGCTTTTACTTACATGGCTATGCAGGCCAGTCCCTCCGGCGGCGGGGTTTTCGTTTCCCGGCTTGGCGAACTGGTCATGCGCGGCGGGGAGATCAGCGGCAACAGGGCGTATTCCTCCGGCGGCGGGGTAAGCGTGGAAAACAGCGGCAGGTTTAC
>JAISAF010000206.1 GCA_031266855.1 Spirochaetales bacterium | reverse complement strand
ATTTTTGGCAGGGAAGTCTACCGCGATATGGTTATAGCGAATTAGAGCCTGTTCAAAAATCCATTTATAATTCGGAATTTGGGCGCATTTTTGGCGCAAAGCGCCAAAAACCGGGCTTTTCGCTCCAAGTCCTCGGATTTGCCAATGCAAATCCTGCGGGCTTTCCGCTACAATCCCTTGCGCACGCAACAGCGGCAACGTAAAATCGCTTCGCAATTTTGCTGGGCAAAATTGCGGGGTCTGCCACCAGGCACAGCGCGTTACGCGCTGTGCACGTATTTATCACCAGCCGGCTGCCGGGCGGCAACACAGGGTACAGACCTTGACAATTCCGGCCCTGCATGAGGATGACATATACGAAACTGTTTTCGTATATATTATGTTATGCGAAATACTGCCCTGAATTTTTTAGAAAATTGTATAAAAATTATTGACAATACAATAATAAAACAATATACTTGAAAAAATTAAGGAGAAAACAATTATCAATGGTTAAAATAGCACTCTCTGATGTCTACCGGAATTATATTACCTGTTTGAACCAACAAGACTGGTTACAGATAGAACAGTATGTTGACAATGATGTATACTATAATGATAAGCAGATAGGATTATCTGGTTATCGCAAGATGCTGGAAAGAGATTTTTATAATATCCCGGATCTTCATTTCAACATTCAGCTATTGGTTTCTGATGGTCCTTATATTGCAAGCCGCTTATCATTCGATTGTTCACCCAAAGAGAAGTTTCTTGACCTTAATATAAATGGGAAGAGAATTTCCTTTAGTGAGAACGTATTCTATGAATTCCAGAAAGGAAAAATCATTAAAGTATGGTCAATTATAGATAAGGCGGCTATTGAATCACAACTTTAGTATGAAAAATAAAAATTATCGGTAAATATTTTTTAAAGAAGTTAATTAAATAAAATAATTATATAAATAAATGGTGTACGGGCAGTACTGCGCATAACAGGCCGGTTTACGCTTCGCCGCCTTACGGCGGATCGGGCTACGGTTTTGCCAGGTCAATCGCTTCGCTCATTCCCACGCAAAACCTCCACCATATTTTGGCGGCCCCGGTCTTTGCTACGCAAAGCCCTTATACGAGCCGCCAAAACGTCATAAACCGCCGGAACGGTAACAAGGGCTGGCACACTACAAAATTTCCTGTGGAAAATACAGGTTTCAGCGCCTCCCGGAAAGCCCGGTTCCTGGGCCGCTGGCAGCGGCCCAGGAATGTGCCCAAAAATGATTACTTTTCTATGGTTTTTTTTAATTGCCGCTTCGCGTTTTTCGCCGTGCGTAATTTTCGAGTGCGCGGGTACGGCGGAAAAGGTGGAGAACCGCGAAGAGCAGGAGGGCGGGGATCGCGAAGGATATGTATCGCGGGGGGCCGCCGTGGAGCAGGAAGAAGTCATAAGCGCCGTGAAGTATAAGCGCCGCGGTGAATCCGAATGGCAGGAGCGGTTTGTAGGCGAAGCGGGACTGGCTGAGGGTCCAGCCGGTGATGGCGGGGGCAAGGGCGTGAAGGGGCACGGAGGTGATGCCGCGAAGGAGCAGGGTGAGGGGATTTTCGAGGGAGAAGAAAATGTTTTCCGAGAAGGCAAAGCCTAGTCCCAGGGCGAGAGCCAGGCGGATGCCGTCGGAAGGACGCCGGAAGGATTTGCTCCACGAGAGCGCGATGAGAGTGAGGGTTTTTATTCCCTCTTCAATAAGGCCGGCTATGCAGAAGGCCCGCAGCGCGTCGCCTTCAATGCCGGTGATCCATTTTGTCATGGGGAGAATTTCTTTTTCCAGAAACCACGCGGGAAAGGCGGCGCAGAAGCCCGCGGCAAAGGAGAAGAGGAGAAGCGCGGAACTGCCGCCGCGGACGCGGATATCCCGCAGCAGGACAAGGAGAATGCTTACGGAGGCGATTCCTGAAAACAAAAGCGCATACGCAATAAGCGGCATGCCTCTACTCCGTAAGCGCCTTCTCCAGGCAGTTTATGAAAAGCCGGTTCTGTTCCCGCGTACCAATGGTAACACGCAGACTGTGCGGCATGCCAAAGGAGGCGAGGGGCCGGATAGTTACGCCGAGTTCCATGATGCGCCGTTCCATGTCCCGGCTGTCGCGGCCTGTATCAATGCAGATAAAGTTCGCCTGGCTGGGATAGTAAGGAAGGCCCAGACGGTCAAACTCCGCGCAAAGCCAGGCTTTGCCTTCTCTGTTGACGGCGAGGGATTTCTCAACAAACTCCCTGTCTTCCAGCGCGGCCTGTGCCGCGGCAAGAGCAGGCAGATTGGCGCTGAAGGAAATCTTCGCTTTGAGTAAGTCCGCGGCGACATCTTCATGGGCAATGCCGTAGCCTATGCGCAAGCCGGCAAGTCCGTATAGTTTCGAGAAGGTCTTCATGATAAGAAGATTCGGGTACGCGGGCAGGAGGCTGAGCGAATCGGGGAAATCGGGAGCTTCGGCGAAATCGGCGTAGGCTTCGTCGCTGACGACAAGGGTTTCAGGCGGCATTTTTTTCAGGAAATTTTCAAGCGCGCTGTGCCCGAAATAGGTTCCCGTGGGATTGTTGGGATTGCACAGGAACACCAGCCGCGGGCCGGGAGCCGCGTGTTTTACCAGCGCGTCCAGCGCGTCAAGATCGAAAAACCCTTTGCAAAGCGGCGCGCGGTTCATCTCTCCATCGAAAAGCCGGGTCACAAACGTATAATTTGAAAAGGTTTCCCGCGCTGTTACGGCTGTGTCGCCGGGATTGATATAGGCCGCCGCGGCAAGCATCATAATCTCGTCGGAACCGTTTCCCACGACAATATTCTCCGGCGCGAGACCGTGTTTCACCGCCAGGGCTTCCCGAAGGCCCGCACAGGCATTGTCAGGATACAGATGCGTCCGCGAAATACATTCCCGCAGGGTTTCCATCGCGCGGGGCGAAGGGCCCAGAGGGTTTTCGTTGGAAGCAAGCTTAATGGCCCCGGGTACCAGCTTCCCGGGAATGTACGGCGAGAGGCCGCTCAGGCACTGACGGATTCTCATATCCGTATTCTACAGGAAAAAAAAGCGAACGTGAAGAGGAGGAGGGCGCCTTTTCCTGGACGCGCTTCGCGCGTCCAGGAAAACCGGGCTTTCCGGGACTCCGCTATCGCTACGGCCCCGCCTGCGGCGTGGCTGCTTCGCATCCCTCCAATCCCTGGCGCGCGCCCAGCGGCTAAGCTGCGCCATAAACGGTAGGCCCGCAAAAACGCGCGGCGGCCGTTATACGCCACGGGAATTGCCCGCGGCAATTCCCGTGTACTTATCGTGCCGCTGCGCCGCGGCCGGTACACCCCGCGGTTTTTTGCTCCGCAAAAAACCGCGATTTATGATTTCCCCTTTCAAAGAAGAAAATTACCTTATCAGGAAACCTCTAAAAACTTTTTATTCTTCACTTCTTTCTTTTGCTTCTTCGCCCTTGCCCGTCTTCGACTTCTCGGTAAAAAAAATTCTGTGGGCCAAGTTTAACCGCCCCGCGGTCCTTCATTCGCGCGGTTTCCCCGCCTCATGGCTTGTTCTCACGCGCCTGGAAATACCTGTGTTCTTCTTCAAGTTCGTTCAGCACTGCTTTGAGTTTGCGCTTTACCGAAACGGGCGTCGTCATCGCAAAAGCAAGCTCCTTCGGATCCGGCCAGTTTTTTTTAACAAGGTCCATAATCCTGAATACCTCGTCCTGGGAAAAGTCATGCAGAATCAGCGTTTTCATGTTTCATCCTCTTGTATTTCATCTTCGGAAAGCCCGTACCCCTCGTTTTCCTCGGTATTGCCCTCCGGTTCAATATGTACCATCACATCGAATACATTATCAATCCTTCCGCGTATGGCCTTCTCAACCCGGGCAGCGATTGCATGCGCCTCGTCCACCCTCATGCGGGAATAAACCTCGATATCAAGGTCGATGTCGTAAAGGTTCGCGATCTTGCGGATACGCGCCCGGTGCGGATTGCCAGCGCCATCGACCGTCCGTACCGCCTCGAAAATAGAACGATAGAGAGCCTTATCCGTATTACCATCCATCAGTTCCATATTGACCGTGCGGAAAATTCCCAAGCCCTCCTTGAAAATCCACAGACTCACCAGCAGAGCCGCAATTGGATCAAGGATAGGCATATCCAAAACAAACGTAAAAAAAAGCCCCGCCAGAATCGCGGCGGAAATCAGCACATCGCCCCGCATATTCCTGGCGTTGGCAAGAAGCATCTGGCTTCCGTGTTTTTCCCCGGAATATTTCTGCGACCACGCAAGCAGCAGCTTTCCCACGATAGAAAAAACCGTCACGTAAATCGCCGCCAGCGCCGGGACTTCCCGGTTTTCCCCATTCACAAGATGCTCCAGCGTCCTGATAAAAAGCTGCGCCCCCGCGAAAAAAACAATAAACGCCAGCGCCGAAGTCGCAATAGTCTCCGCCCTGCCATGCCCGAAAGGATGTTCCCTGTCCGAAGGCTTCGCCACATAGCGCGACACAAGCAGCGTCATAAAGGAAATTACGACATCCGTGGAAGAGTCAATCCCGTCGCCCACCACTGCCAGGCTCCCGGCAAAAACCCCCACCACGATTTTTGAAACAGCCAGAGCCGCGTTGCCCCATAAACTGATAAGAGAAGCGCGGCGTATAGCCCGCAGCCGGTCAGTCATAAAATTAAATGTAATGCCTTTTACCCGCCTCCGGCAAGGCAGCCTCTTTTCACGGCAACGGCTTCCCAATACGAAGATTTTTTTAAAAAATTTGGGCGCATTTTTTTGTCCGAGGACGAACAAAAAAACCGGGCTTTCCGCTCCAAGTCCTCGGATTTGCTCATGCAAATCCTGCGGGCTTTCCACTGCAATGCGCCCGAAGACGGTCGCTTTCCGATAAGTATGGATTGTAGTGGGCGCCCTGAGCGCCCCCGGAATCCCTTGCGCCGCCCAGCGGCAAACACCCGCAAAACCGCTACGCGATTTTGCGGGCCATCACCCCGTGCGGATTTTTGCCAAGCAAAAATCCGCGGGCGGCAATCCCGCGATTTTGCTCGGCCCTTAACCTGTTATACGCCAGGAAGTTTTTTAGGGCCTCTTGCCAGGAGCATGGGCGAGCAGAAAAATTGCGTATGCAATTTTTCGACCAGCCCCAGGAAGCCTTGTTACCAAAAACACGCTTGCGCGTGCGTTTACCTGGGCATGGCAAAATCGCGACCGCCTGGTTGCGCGCAGCTCATTGCCAAAGGCAATGAGCTGCCCCGGAATTGCCACGGCACTTCCGGGGCCTTATTCTGAGCCGCCGCTTGCGGCGGGGTGGTTGATTTGGGCGTGATAGGTATGGATTGTAGCGGGCGCTCACGCGCCGCCGGGAGCGGAACGCTCTATGGGAAATGACCGGGCGGGGAACCTGCCGCCTTTCCGGGCCGCAGCCCGGCGGCATTAGGATTGACGGGCTGGCAGCAGGGGTATAACATAAGGGGTAAC
>JAISAF010000011.1 GCA_031266855.1 Spirochaetales bacterium | reverse complement strand
CGGCGCATTTATACCAGTTACTATTTTCTTTATAAAATCCATTACTTTTTAATATAGTGTGAACAATTTTCCTGAATTCCTTACTCTCCATAAATCCATTCAGTTCTTTCATAATATTTGCCCCTTTACGAATATAGTCATATTTTTATCCAAACATGTAATTTTGTCAAGTGTTTTATACCATACGGGAAGTTCAGTCGCCCAGCTCCACTACCGTCAGCTCCCCCTCCTCGTCCATATAGTGCAGGAAAGCCCCTGTATCGATATTGATGAATCCATTACGGTCTCTCACCTTGCTGGTAATCGAGTGGCCACAGTAGACACGCCTGATGCCGGGTATTCCGATTTTGTCAGGATACCTTCCGCGATACCAGAGAATTGTCTGGATATATTTATCAGGGTCCTGTTCAATCTCTTCCAGGGAAGAGACATCGGGAAGACAGGCATGGACAATAAGATTTTCGCCAACAACAATAATCAGCGGGAGCGCCACCACAGCCCGCGCCAGTTGGGCAAGATACTCTTTGTCCTCCTTTAACTGCCAGCCGCTGCCGTTTCTATAACTGTAGGACCTTTCCAAATCGTGTACGATATACCATTTCAGGAACATATCCTCATGATTGCCCTGTACCGGAAAGAACCAGTCCGTGTCCAGATATGCCAAAGCGCCGTGCGATTCCGGCCCCCTGTCAAAAAGGTCGCCGACACAGAACATGCGGTCCCGGGCTGTATCAAAACGCAGTCTTTTCAGGGCCTGCTCCAGGTCGGTATAACAGCCGTGAATATCCCCGCATACAAAATCGCGGCCCTTCGTGTTTTTTTCATAGCGGGCAATAATTTTCCTTCCAGCCATATCTGTAGAAATATACATACCAATCCGGTGATAGTGCAAGTCCGGGTGGTAGCTATGGCAGGATAAACACACAGGAACTTTTCTCCCTATGTTTTGGGCGCCTTTTTGGCGCTTCGCGCCAAAAACCGGGCTATCCGCTCCAAGTCCTCGGAAGCGCCGATGCGCTTCCTGTGGGCTTTCCGCTACTATCCAGGATGCATGGGCGAGCAGCAAAATTGCGTATGCAATTTTGTGACCAGCCCCTGGCGCACCCAGGGGCTAAGCGGTACCGAAAAAGCAAACCGGAAAAACCATACCGCAATTAATTGCGTATAACCATTTGAAGATTTCTAACCACGAAGTCAAAGAACTGAAAGCAAAAACTTATTCAACCTTTTCGACTGCGCGGTAAATCTCTCAAAACATACTTTTTCGTGTAAGCAGGCTGCTATTGCGTATTGACATTTTTCCGAAACTGTGTTTTACTCTCTAACAAGGTAACATAAAATGATTATTTCCGGTGTTTTTACAGCCTTAACTTGTATTGCGCATAACACGCGCGTAAGTCCTTATGTTATAAGCCTCCCCCCCCCGTGCAATGTAATTCCATATAATAAAAACCGCACAGGTACGCCTCTTCTTGTCAGAAATTCTTTTCCCGCGCGCTTATATTTTCCCAAACATTTGCGCTTTCCCCTGTACTGTACGCGCCGCTTTGTAAACGGCCCATAAAAGTTTTTTCTTCTCTTTTTATTTTCTGTTACGAAAAAGAAATTACGCTTCGTCTCAAGAAAAAAGTCTGCCGTTGGCAGATCGGGGCGGAGCTTTTTAAAAAGACTATAAGTGGCCCTTTGTGTTCTTTTTCAGAGCCGGGCCGCCTGATTTAAGGAGTACGTTACATGAAATAAAATTATACAGTGGTTTTTGCCATTGCCTTGGCATTGATAGCGTTATGCGCTTTCTGGGGTTGCGATTCCGGCGGGGATGATGATTTTACACCACCGCCAGGAAAAAATGTGTATGCGGGGTTTACCGATGGCGGTGATCTTGTTCAGCTCACGATAAGCGGAAATACCTCTGCGGCGCAGGTTATAACCAGCGGAACGTATGAACTGAAAATCAATGACAGCGTGGTAAGCAGCGGCGCGGTTTCCCCCGGCGCTGGCGACGAGTTGACATTTACTCCGGATTCAGGACAGACGGCGTTTACCGCCGATATTTCCGGCGGGGTTCCCGCTTTTACCAGCCCGGTTCCCATAGCGGGTGGAACAGTAACAATCGCGTCTCTTGCGGAAAGTCCTATCGGAATGGAAGCCCCGCAAGCGGCGGCGCTGGGTGACGCCAACGGTAACTATACCTTTCCCGCGGATAGTGTCTATGATTTCGATGAGTACCTTATCTCCGGGGCCATGACGTTCGAGTCGTATTATGATGATTATCCTTTCCGTGATGATGATAATACCGAGCCATTTATTTCGGCATCGGTTAGCACCTCTGGCAAACTGTCGTTAATCCTGAGCGCTCCCAACATGACGAAACTCGATCAATATTATGATGTACAGGAAGCTCATTGGAACTCCTTTGGAGACAGCATTGCCTTTACGCCATCCGACGTAAAAGTAATGGTGCTCGGTGCTCAAGAGCTTTGGGAAACATCTCCATCGCCATCTAGTACTTTCTGTCTGGCGAAGAAGAAACCCGGCGACCCGCACGACGCGGGCAGTGGATATGTGGAGTACTGGTACGCGAATAAAACTGCCCTGTTAACAGGAACATTTACAGGTGTGATCGAAGGGAATATGTGTATGTATAAGTGGAACATTCTTTTGAAGAAAGGCTGGAATTCCGTTATCGTTACTACCGAAGCTGATCCTGGCGCGTCCGGGGATTTTATTATTACTACGGCATCCGGCTTTCCCGACAATACATTCCGCTGGGAAGTCTACGATAATTAAAGGGTTTTGCTAAGTTATGCGCAACTAAATATGCCGGATATGGAATCGGGTACGCGAAATTGCCGCAAGGCAATTTCGCGTACATAACCGGGTGTTGAAAAAGAAACCAGGGAGGGATATATTGGTAAACGCGGGGTAGCGGGAATGGAAGGCCGCCGCCTAATTTGCCTGGTTTTTATATAAGGAGTACACGGTTTCTATTTTGCAGGAGGCTTAACAAGCGGATGAAAACTCTGTCAATTAGGCAGCCTTATGCCGCTCTTGTTTGCAGGGGAATAAAGAAAGCGGAAAACCGCCCATGGGAAACTTCATATCGTGGGAAATTGTTTATACACGCATCGGGAAAACCACTTGCATGGCCCAAACTTTCATTTTGTACTGATGCTTTCGTAAAAGATTATTATAAATATTATGGAACAGATAGTAAGAATACGCCTGTTTACATAAAACTATATATGAAATGGGTAAAGGAATTGTATCAATTTTACCATTTTGAAGGGGAAATGACTTATTCACCGCCTGTCGACAAGCTTAAAGATTTGATACCGAAATATGGATATGCTTTGCCCACGCAAGCAATTATTGGAGAAGTGGATTTAGTAGACATTGTTGTAAATTCAAGAGATGTTTTTGCCAGCCCAGGGGACTATCATTGGGTTTTTGAAAATCAGGTATTGTATGAAAAACCTATATTGAATGTAATGGGGAAACTGCGGCTGTGGGATTATGAAAAATGAACGGGATTATTTGTCAGCAAACTGAACAGGCTGTTGAATTAATCAATTTCGCGTGTATAACCGGGTCATGTAATTGCCGCAAGGCAATTACATGCGTATACCGGGTGGCGCAATTTTGCCTTCGGAAAAATTGCGCATAACGTGCTGGCTGCGGGATTGTGAATGCGTAGGCATTCACAATCCCGCAGTGCGTCGCTGGGCGCGAGCCGGTTGGTGATAAAGCCGTGCACAGCGCGGTAAGCGCGGTGCACGGCGGCATATCCGCCCCCCGTGTACGGTTTTTTGTTTGTAGCCGCGGCGCCGCGCCAGGGATTGCAGCGGAAAGCCCGGTTTTTTTGCCCGCATACGCGGGCAAAAGAATGCGCCCGAAGACGGTCGCTTTCCGATAAGTAGTGGATTGTAGCGGGCGTTGACGCGCCCCCGGAATGCGCCCAAATCCAGTAGCTTTTTTTACAAAAGTCCCATGCCGAAGTTCAACAGGCTCGCTTTGATTTTCTGCTCCAGCACGGTGTAGGAAAAATATCTTTGCGCGAGGTCGAAGTTTTTTTCAACGGCGGCTTTGCGATAGGCGGGGTCTTTGAGGAAACGCCAGGTTTTTTTTACGTCCTGATCGGTAACGTAGGTGTCCATGATGACGGCCTCAAAGCCGACGGGTTCTATGTCGCTTGCGAAAATCGAATAGCGGTTGACGAAGAGCGGTTTTTTGAAGTATACGGTTTCAAGGAAAGCGTTGCCGAAGCCTTCGTAGGTGGAGGGATAGGTAACAAAATCCGAGTGGGGATACACGTCGAACAGGCTGTAGATTTTTTCTCCGTTCGGGCCGGTCCCTCTGTTTTCCGCGATAATATCGGGCCGCACGATGACATCCACGCCGAGAAGTTTCGCGTAATCAAGTACACGCTGGGAATACTCTGTCCCCTCATCCCGCGCGTGATGCGAAATGACCAGCTTTATGCCTTCGCCGCCCATGCGTTTGACCAGTTCAATTGCCGACTCAATTCCTTTGCGGGCAACGATGCGGGTGGGCTGGAGAATAAAAATCTCGTCCTTGCCTATGCCCAGGGCCTGCCGCAGATCCTTATTGTAATCGTCAATCCCCGGCGCGGGAACAGAATAATCAAAAACATTTGGAATAATCATGGACGAAAGGCCACGCCGGTAACTCAGGGCGCGGCGGGCTTCGGTGTTAATCGTAACATGGGCGATAGGCGT
>JAISAF010000139.1 GCA_031266855.1 Spirochaetales bacterium | reverse complement strand
GAAACATCGCTCGGCGCCGACTTAATTTCCAAAAAGACGGCGGACGCTCTGCTTCTTGCGCAACAGGACAAAAATGCCGGCAAACTATTTTTATCCTCGGCCTGCCCTGCCGTGGTTCTCTACATCAGGCAGTACGCGCCGTCATTTATTCCCTTCCTGAACAACTACGCCTCGCCGCTTTTGGCCCACGCAAGACTGCTGCGCGAATTATATGGCGAAGATATCGGCGTTGTGTTTATCGGTCCCTGCGCCGCGAAAAAACACGAGGCGGATGAATTTGAGGAAATAGACGGCGCATTGACCTTTACGGAATTGAAGGAATGGCTGGAACAGGAAGAGATCATCATTTCAGGAACGGCGGGCGGCGGCGACTGTTTTTTGCCGCGCCGGGCCGCAAAGGGAGCGTATTTTCCCGTTGACGGCGGCATGACTACGGCCATTAAAAACTATATGGATGATCCATCCCTGGCGTTTACCGTGGCGGTTTCCGGAATGTATATGGTGATGAAAACCCTGCGGGACATTTCCATACAAACCGCCGGTCTTGACAAACCCCTGTTTCTCGAACTGCTTGCCTGTTACGGAGGCTGTATTAACGGCCCCTGTGTTACACGGGGCGCGGGTTCCATAACACAGGGCGTAAAGCTGATAGAGTACGCCGAATCAGCGGACGACAGGCTGGACGCGGAGCTGCTTGCACACGGAGTGTCTTTGACCGGCATCGTACAAGCGGAAACGCTGGTCCCCGAGTCTCATTCCGATTGGAATATACGCAAAACACTCGCCCTCATCGGAAAAGGCGATTCCGCCGATGAAATAAACTGCGCCATGTGCGGGTATAACTCCTGCCGGGATTTTGCGGCTGCTTTCATGGAAGGGCGGGCAGAAAAAACGATGTGCCTTTCCTATATGCGAAACCTCGCGCAAAAAAAGGCCAATGCGCTGATGCACGCAATCCCCAGCGGAGTTGTGCTGGTTTCGAGGGATCTTGCCATTATCGAATGTAACGAAAACTTTGTCCGCCTTCTGAGGCCGGAACTGGAAGAACTCTATGGAATCGTGCCCGGCCTGACCGGGGCCAATCTCTCCAAGATCGTATCCTTTTCCCCCTATTTCAGCGATGTGCTTGAAAGCAATATCCCTGTCGATATGGATATATGGGAAGACGACAAATTTTTTCACCTAAACATTTTTATTATTGAAAAGAATGAAATAGCGGCCGGCGTTATCTATGATATGACCGCTCCGGAACAACAGAGGGAAAGAACAATTTCCCGCGCAAAGAAAATTATCGAAAAAAATGTTGAAACAGTGCAAAATATAGCGTTCCTGCTCGGAGAAAATGCCGCGGAAACCGAATCTATTTTGAACGCGATTATTGACCTTAACACGATCAGCCGGAGGGATAAAAATGGCGGAACAGCAGACGCCGGATAACCCTGAACGAGTCCTGCGGGGAATGGGCAGCGTTTCTGCGCCGGAAACCCTTGTTGTGCCGGCGGCGCAAAGGTTGCCGGACCCGGATGCAGCGCAGCTGAAATCATCGTTAATTCGCTGCCGGTGAACAGTGAAAACGGCTTGAGCTATGCGACATTTACCCTGTTGGACATAAAAAGCGGCTTTCATGTCCACATAGTCGAATACGATAACCCCCCGTATCTGATTATCCGCGACGGGAAAGCGCTCGCCACCGAAAAAACAAGAGCACCGGTCCGGCAAAAGAGGCGTTTCACTATTCCTATCATTCCGCTCTGCCCGGCGACCGTATCGTGTTCTTCACCGACGGCGTTACCCAGGCGGGAACCGGCGGCCCGGCCTTTCCAGCAGGATGGGGAAGCGCCAACGTTCAAGACTTTGTTTTGCAAAGCGTATCTAACTTTCCAGACATCAGCGCGCGAAACCTTGCGCAGAGCGTGTCGCACGAGGCGTTGCGCGTGGAAGGCGGCGAGGCCCGGGACGACATTTCCTGCGGGGTAATTTATTTTCGCAAACCCCGCGATATGCTGGTAATTACCGGGCCGCCTTTTCGCGCGGAATACGACAAGGAAGTGGCAAGACTTTTTTCCGCCTTTACCGGGACAAGAATTATCAGCGGCGGAACAACCGAAAAGATCATTGCCCGCGAGCTTGGGCGCCGTATCCAGACGAACCAAACCGGCCATGGCGATTCTGCCCCGAACGCCACCTCTATCGAAGGAGCCGATCTGGTTACAGAGGGCATACTCACCCTGGGCGAATGCGCCAAACTGCTTGAAAAGGGCAATTTTTCCCGGAGCAGGGACGGGGATTTTAAGCCGTGGGCAAATTCCTCTCCCGCCGAAAAAATTATCGGCCATTTTCTGAACAGCGACCGCATCGCCTTTGTCGTCGGCGCCAGAATCAACGAGGCCCACCAGGATCCGATGTTTCCTGTCGAACTGGAAATCCGCCGCAATGTCGTCAAGAAAATCGAGACTCTGTTAAAAGAACGGTATATGAAGGATGTTTCGGTGCGCTATATATGACTTCCCTTTGGAGATACTGCTCCCCGGGACCGCTTTTCTTTTACGCCCATGTGTGATATACTTATTTTAGGAGATACATAAATGCAATCATTGGTTAAAGTAATGGAAGCAAAACAGCTCTTGCCTCTTTTTAACGTTCCCGCCGAAATGCAAAACCGGCGCCTCGAAGTTACTATCCGTCCGGTAGACGAGGAAGAACTGGTGGAGAAAAAACTGGCCGCATTACAGCAACTTGTAGGCATTGCAGCCGGGAATACTATGACGATTGACGAAATAAAAGACGCGCGGCTTGAAAGGCAATGACACTTTTATTCGATACCAAATGTTCTTTACTCTAAAATGGCGTGTTGGTAGTGATAGCGAGCATCTCACCCACTCCTTCTTTAGACAATTCTCTTGGCTAACACCTGTTTTTTAATTCAACTATATGGGTTGCATTAAGCAAACCCCTGTTTCTTGATCCTGAATAAATTTTAGGTATTTTTTGATCGGAATAAAATTCCTTCCTTTTTATATAAGGTATTGCTTCGATATCCTTA
>JAISAF010000122.1 GCA_031266855.1 Spirochaetales bacterium | reverse complement strand
AAAACCGTCCGCTGTTCCTCCGGCAATTCGTCAAGGGCGGTTTGTATTTCCTCTAAAATCAGGGCGCGAAGATATTCCGTTTCCGGGCCTGTTTCTTTTCCATACAAAATATCCGCGATGTCGTCAAAAATATATTCATCCCCGTCTTCCTCATATTCATTGCGGGACGCGGGAAGGGGAGCGTCTTTTTTCTTTCTGCCGGAGTCGATGATTTTGTTTCGCGCCGCGCGGTAGAGCCACGCCGCCGCCCATTCTACCGGATTCGCAAGATCATTCACCCGCGTAAACTGATAAAATACGTCCTGCAAAATATCTTCCGCGTCTTCGAGGCTGCGCACCCGCGAACTGATGAACTTTAACAGCCGTTCACGGTATGTAGTAAAAATTTCGGCAACGTTGTTATGCGCCATACTATTCTTTCCTTATTCCGTCAGGCGGGTTTAATACCCCCGCTCCTTGCTAAACTTGACCCACAGAATTTTTTAACCGCGAAGCCGGAGAAGTCAGGAAAGTTTTCATTCAAATCCACCATCTTCGCCCTTGCCAGTCTTCGACTTCGCGGTAAATCTTTCTTTGCGGTACAGTATAATCATCCGCGCAAGGGATTGGAGCGGAAAGCCCACAGGAAGCGCATTGGCGCTTCCGAGGACTTGCAGCGGAAAGCCCGGTTTTTGGCGCTTCGCGCCAAAAATGCGCCCAAAATAAATTTGACATCCGGCTACCTGTTCTTTTCCGCGCGTACAAAACCGGCTGTTCCCGCAACAAGAAATACCACGGTAAACGCGACAATGACGCCAAGGTTAAAAAGCGGCGCGTGAAGCGTTATCCCCGCGCCCTCCGCCGTTCCCGCGTAGAAGACGCCGCGCATAAAATCGACGCAGAAGGTCATCGGCAGAACGCGGCTCACAAACGCCAGAAGGCCCGCCGAATGATTTATCGGAATTAACGCGCCGGACAGAAAGGTCTGTATCATCGCCAGCAGCATGATAACCATGCCCGCTGTAGAAGGCTTTTGAATAAGGCCGATACAGACGACAGCCAGAGAACCCGCCGCAAGGCACATAAGCGGAGAGAACGCAAGCAGCGTCAGGAATTGCGGAACGCCGAGCCGCGCGCCGATGCAGCAGCCTACGCCGATAGTAAAGAAAAACGTTATGTATGCGGCAAACGCGCTGCCCGCGATTGTTCCCAAAATAAGGGAATAGCGGGACACGGGGCTTACGAGGATTTCCTGGGTAAAGTCTGTTACGCGATCTTCCACCAGCGAGACAACGCCGCTGCCCATTATCATAAACATGGTCTGCACCAGCATTCCAACCAGCATAAAGGTATTGAAATCGTAGCCCATGTTCATCCCCATATTCTGCGATAGCTGCCCGCCGAACATGCCTAAAAACACAAGAGGCATTATGAGACTTTGAATAAGTTTTCCCGGTGATTTTAGAAACAGAATTATCTGCCGCGCCGCGATGGTAATGACCGCGTTCATTTCGCGTAACAGTTTGTTTTTCATTTTATCTCCTTTTCGTTTCGGCTGCGCCGCACGGGTCTTCCGTTAAAAGCCCGATGTAGGCGTCTTCCAGCGATCCGCTTCTCGAAGACATTTTTAATTCCGACGGCGCACCGGAAAAAATAATTTTCCCCCGCTGTATCATGCACAGTTTATCAGCGTCTTCGGCCTCGTCAATATAATGCGTGGTAAGGAATATCGTCGTGCCGTCTTCTTTGCGAACAGTCCTGATATAGTTCCACAGCCCCCGGCGGCTTACCGGGTCAAGCCCCTGGGTCGGCTCGTCAAGGAACAGCACAGCGGGGCGGTGTATCAAACCGCGGATGATTTCGATTTTTCTCCGCATACCGCCGGAGAATATTTTAAGCGGTTTCCACAGTTCATCGGCAATGCCCATAATCCGCGCCATTTCCGTTACGCGATCGCAGTAAGCTTTCGGCATCCACCTGAAAAAGGGCCGGTACGCGTACAGTCCGTACAAACAGGCGTGGAGCCTGATGTTTTCCTCCGCCGAAAGGTCGAGGTCGATACCCGGCTTTTGGAAAATGATGCCGATGCGGCCGCGCACCTCCCGCGCCTCGCGGTCAATATCGTATCCGGCGATAGTAACGCTGCCCGCGGTTTTGGCGAGGGTCGTAGTCAGAATCGAAATGGTTGTGGTTTTTCCCGCGCCGTTCTGCCCAAGGAACGCGAAAAACTCTCCTTCACCCACCGAAAAACTAATATTGTCCACCGCCGGTGTTGCGGCGTTTCTGTAACGTTTGCTCAGGTTTTCAACCGTAATTGCCGCGTTATTCATCATTTCCCCTCCTTATTTAGGATAAATTCACAGGAATTTTTATCTTTATATTTTTGGCGCATTTTTTTTGCCCGAAGACGGACAAAAAAAACCAGGCTTTCCGCTCCAAGTCCTCGGATTTGCCAATGCAAATCCTGCGGGCTTTCCGCTGCAATCCCTTGCGCGCGCACCCGCGGCAGCGCAAAATCGCTTCGCGATTTTGCCGAACAGCAATTTCGTGAGTACATAATTGCTGTTCGCAATTATGTACTCACAACCCGCCCGGCGCAGGCTGGACCTACACCGGGTTAGGCTATTTTAGCTATTCTTTCCTTCCTTCTTTTGCTTCCTCGCCCTTGCCCGTCCTCGCCCTTGCCCGTTTTCGACTTCGCGGTAAATTTTTCTTTGCGGTACAGGTTTAACCCTTACCGGACGAGTCTTTTTCGCCGGCTTTTTCCCTGTTTCCGTCAAAAAAGCCGTGAAAACGGGAAAATCCCCGGTTGAAACGCATAAAATCCTTTTCTTTCTCAAAAAAGGCTTTACGTTCCTCGTCCG
>JAISAF010000107.1 GCA_031266855.1 Spirochaetales bacterium | reverse complement strand
GTGGGGATAGAGGGGAACAACTGCCGGATGAGGCACCGGATACGGCGGGCATTCCGCAGGACCTGCTGCTTTTCAAGGAAACTGTTTAACCATTGGAAAGCCTTTGATATGGCCTTCTTTTACATCAACTATGGTTTCGTTTGAGACCTTATCATACTTTGTGGATCACCTCCCCTTTCCTAACAATTTTTTAGTTTCAAAAAACTATCTTCCAAAATCAGAAAAATTTCCAATTGTAATTCTCCATTCTACTCCATTTTATCTAAGGGTCTAAGGGGCAAGGGAAAAAATCACGCCGCGGCAATTTTCTCCCGTGCCTGATACCGGCAACAGGAAGTTTTTTGAGGTTCCCATGAGTCTAAACCAGGCAGCGCCGCCCCAATTTATTCCCAAAAAGCGTAGTAGTGGTGTACAGGGCCATGACCTTTCCCAATCCGGTAGTGCGCCCCAGCCTGTATAGCGGCGCTGATGTACTGCTTCGCCGCCTTCACCGCCGAAGCGGTATCCATACCCTTCGCCAGCCCCGCGGCAATGGCGGAAGAAAGAGTGCAGCCTGTACCATGCGTGTTACACGTTTCGATCCTTGCCCCCGGCAAAGACAAAAAAGCGCCTCCAGCGTACAGCACATCGGGGCTGTAGCCGCCCCCCAGGTGCCCCCCTTTTAAGAGAACCGCCCGCGGACCACAGGCGGCAAGATCGCGGCACGCCGCTTCCATATCCTCCGCTTTCTCCACGGGCCGGCCCAGAATGTCCGAAGCCTCCGGCAAGTTAGGCGTAATAAGCGCGGCCAGGGGAAAAAGCCGGGCCTTCAAAACCTCCACCGCGTTCTCCTGCAAAAGGCGCGCGCCGCTTTTTGAAATCATCACGGGATCGACAACGATATTTTTCACCTGGTAATGCGTAAGCCTTTCAGCGACCACGGCGATAAGATCCGGAGAATAAAGCATACCGATTTTAACAGCGTCCACTCCAATATCCGTCATAACAGCGTCGATCTGCCGCGCGACAAACTCAGGCGGTACAGGAAAAATACCCGTAACCTCCACGGTGTTCTGCGCGGTCAGCGCCGCAATCACCGACATACCATAGCAGCCATTCGCGGAAAAAGCCTTCAAGTCAGCCTGGATTCCCGCGCCGCCCCCGCAGTCCGAAGTCGCTATTGTCAAAACCCTGTGATATTTTTTCATATTAATTTTTATAACCTTTCGCCCGCCTCATTTTCTTAATCATTTTAACCTTCTTAATTTTCATCTATCCGTAAAAGGTTTTCAATATCCTCCACGCGAAGCCCGTACAGCGCGTCCAGAAAATGCACCTGGAAACTTCCCGGCCCTTTCGCCTCACGCGCCGCCAGTTCCCCCGCTATCCCCATAACCGCCATCGCGTGCGCCGCGGCCGCGAAAGCATCCTCATTCACCGCGGCAAAAGCGGCGCTCAGCGCGCTCGCCGAACAACCCAGACCCGTTACCCTCGGCATCATCGGATGACCATTGCGGATACATACGCGCCTGTCGCCCTGAACAATATAATCAGTCTCCCCGCTCAACGAAACAACACAGCCGTACATACCGCTTAAAGTATGCGCGAAACCCGACGCCGAATCGGACGACACAGAAGAATCCACCCCCTTCATCTTTGTCCCCGAGGATACAAGAGCGCTTATCTCCGAGGCGTTTCCCCGGATAATCCGTACCGCCGCCGTCCCAAGAAGCCCGCCCGCCGTCCGCGAACGATAGCCCGTCGCCCCCACGCCCACAGGATCAAGCACAACAGGCACACCCCTTTCCCGCGCCCGCAGCATCGCCTTCTCCATCGCCCCCACCCACGCGGCGCTCAGCGTACCAATATTAATAACCAAAGCCGCGCAGTTCCCCACCATCTCCTCCACTTCCTCGTCGGCATGCGCCATAACAGGCGAAGCCCCAAGCGCCAGAAGCGCGTTAGCCGTATTATTCATAACAACGAAATTCGTAATATTATGAACAAGCGGCGAACGCTCCCTGATCTTTACAATATCCTCCCAAACCGACCGCGCGCTAATCATGTACCCTCCTCAAAAAAACACCAGGATTCTATCACAGAACATCCAAAAAATCAAGGAAACGCATAACCGCACAGGAATTTTTATCATTATGCTTTGGGCGCATTCCGGGGGCGTGTCAGCGCCCGCTACAATCCATACATCCCGGAAAGCGACCGTCTTCGGGCGCATTTTTTTGTCCGCCTTGAGCGGACAAAAAAACCGGGCTTTCCGCTACAAGTCCTCGGATTTGCCAATGCAAATCCTGTGGGCTTTCCGCTGCAATCCCTTGCGCGCGCCCAGCGGCGGGCCGCCTCACGGCGGCCCGTGCTACCATTACCCCCCGCGGTTTTTTGCTACGCAAAAAACCGTAGCCGCCAACCCCCGCAATTTTGCTGCGCAAAATTGCGGCTAACGTGTTATACGCAAAAGAGGAAGCTCTAAAAACTTTTTATTGATAATAGTGCGCACAACCAGGCGGCACGATTTTGCCTTCGGCAAAATCGTGTACGTTACCGCCGCACACAGCGCATAGCGCTGTGTGCGGAAGAATGGCTATCCACCGTTAAAAGGATTATTGAACCACCCACTTATACCCGGCGCCAGGGAGACCGGTCTTCACTTCCCAGTGCTCAGGATTGGAAAAAGGTATCCAAAGTACCGAATTCCACCCCTGTTTTAAAGTCAGATTCATATAGAGAGGATATTCATTCCCATCGCCGCTGTTGGTCCATGTTTTTACTCCAGATACACTAGCGTCTTGATTCGCGTACACATAGTGTACCAAGCTCTCTCCATTTATGTTTTCATAGGAATAGGATAGCACAAGGTCCTCCGGGGTGTCAGAAACAAAAAACCTCTTCAACTCACCAACTTTTACATCAGGAGGATTTACTGTTATCCCCACGCCGGATATGTCGCCATTATTAAAATCTTCCCAGGAAGTCACGGCAGGCAATTTCAGGGTAAGCTTTCCGTGTTCGTCGATACTGCTGATCGCCGCAACAGCGTTCTGATAGTTGTTGCCGAGAGCATAGTTGCTGCCGAGGCTCATATCATCGTCACGCGTTCTCACGCTTTTCGTTCCGGGACCAGTGAAGGTATAGGGGGTGATGCCGTCGGTTTTGGAGTATACCTGCGGTTCTGGTTCTATCGAGAGCGTCCCATTCCCCAGGAAGCCATCCTCCGCGTTGGGCAGGGACGGGCCGTCGTCATCGTCGTCACTGGAACTGCATCCCCAGAAAGCGCATAACACTATCAATACCGCGACAGCGATAAAAACTATCGTATAATTCTTTTTCATTTCACATACTCCTTTTAAAAAAAGCTCCGCCCCGGCATGTTAACAACATTCCTTTTTTTATTGAGACGAAGCGTAA
>JAISAF010000447.1 GCA_031266855.1 Spirochaetales bacterium | reverse complement strand
CGGTTTTTTGGACGCGCGAAGCGCGTCCAAAAAATGCGCCCGTAAAAATTCCGCTGCCAATTAATACGCGTTTTTATTGACGAAGCCGCGGAGAAAGGTAAGTATCAGGATTTTTATGTCGAACCAGACTGTCCAGTGGCGGATGTAGTACAGATCAAATTCGATGCGTTTTTCGATGCTGGTGTCTCCTCTCCAGCCGTTGACCTGGGCCCAGCCGGTAATGCCTGCTTTCATTTTATGCCGCAGCATGTAGGCGGGGACTTTTTTGCGGAACTCATTGATGTAGATTGGGCGCTCGGGGCGGGGGCCGACAAGACTCATGTCGCCTTTTAGTACGTTCCAGAGCTGGGGAAACTCGTCGAGCGAGGTTTTGCGCAGGAAGGCGCCGAATCTGGTTATCCGGGGATCGTTTTTGACGGTCCAGCCTTTTTCATTGGTTCCGTCGACAAAAACTTTCATGGAGCGGAACTTATACATGGGGAAAATGTCGCCGTCTATGGTCATTCTTTCCTGTTTAAAGAAGACGGGGCCGGAAGAGGTTAGTTTGATAAGGATGCCGAGAAGAAGGAACAGCGGCGAGAGGACGATAAGGCCGCAGGCGGAGAGTATAATATCCATAGTGCGTTTGAGAAGGCCGCCGAAAAAATCCTCCCGGGGCTGGTTAATTCTGACAATGGGGATACCGAGAAACTCGTCGATGGTATTACCTACAGCGTTGGAGCTGGTTTCCGACAGGACGATAAACGAGGCAAGTGAATCAAAGGAGTGTTCCAGCGCCAGTGAGGCTTTGTCCCTGTTCCTGCTGCTGTATCCCAGGACAACAAACTCGGGTTTCCATGTTTCAATGGCGTCCATAATGGGCCCCTCCGGCAGGGCGGGAATAGTATATTTTTCAGCCAGACGCTCGTCATCCAGCCAGCCGATAAAGCGGTAGCCCAGCTCTGGGGCGTTTTTCATGGCATTGATATACTTTTCGGCCTGGGGGCCTCCGCCCACCATAAGCACCCGGTGAATCAGTTTCCCTTTGGTATACAGGTTGCGGATATGATTGCGGAATGTGGCGCGGAACAGAATCAGGAAGAATTCCGCCAGAACCAGATACAGAAGAAGCTGTCCGCGGGAAATCCTTGTGGGAGAAAAAAAGTAATAGAGTACCGCCATGGAGACTGTTCCGTATGCGATGCAAAAGGAAACAGCCAGAAATTCCTTGTACCAGGGTTTTACTTCAATATCCTGATACAGGTTATTTGTATTGAAGCAGAACCAGTTAATAATAACCATGAGAACGCCAAGCTGCAAAAACGTAAGTTCCCAGCCGTTTCCTTCGCCCAGGATTTCAAAGCGGATATAATACGCGATTTCCCAGGCAAGCGCGGTGGCGATGCCATCAAGAATGAGAAGCTGAAAAAGAAAAGAATGCCGGTAACTTTTTATCATGGATTTCCTTTTCCTTTCGGGAAGGCAGCGATTTCCTTCCGTTCGCGGCAGGGCCGCCGGAAGGTTTTTGGAGCTTCCCCGTATTTATTCTGACTTCAGTTATTCTAACTTCCAACGGACTCCTGCCGCAAGCTGGCAATCCGTGCCTTTATCATTATGCATAACAGAGGCTTCGGCAAACGCCGAAATCCCTGCTGTAAAACGGTACCAGCCTCCCAGGGAAACATAGTATTTGACTTCAAAATCCCCGGAGGGGGTTTTTTTGTCCCAGGCGCTGTCTGTATTGAAGGCGCTGTTTATGCCGTTTTCTCCGATATACATAAGGCGGTACTCCGCATAGAGGGCCCACCTGAATGCCGCTGTGTAGGACACCATAAAAGAATTAATGATTACGTCCGAACCATATACATAGCCCAGGGGAGTGTTGAGATAAAAATAATTATGGTCGCCCAGAACATCTTTCCTGGCTTCGGAGTGAATCCGGCGGGTGGACAGATAACTGACCAGGGGATGTTCGCGGATGTAGAGCCAGGGACTGGTTTGTACATACTCGTAGCCGGCGGAAATATAGCCGGATCCGGCGGCGCGGCGGTATTCCAGACCTGCCATATAGCCCACGGCGTTGGGTTCAATGTCCCGTCCGTAGACATCCTGCTCAAAGGAGGTGGAAAGCTGATCCATCGCAAACTGCCCGTACAAAAGAACGCCCGGAAGGGGTACATAATCGAGTTCCAGACTCATCATGCTGTTCATGTTGTCTTTCAGGTAAAAGTTGTGGTACACCAGCATGGGGTTAAAAATCCGCAGGTCGGGATACTTGCCGCCGTAGATAACGCTTTCGTTCAGGGCGATGCGCAAACTGTCAAAAGGCAAAACCTCAAAACGGTGGGCCATGAACAGCTTGAAACGTTCTATGCTGTCGGGAACGCCGTCCTGGTTGTCATCCGTATGCGGGATGGGCACGTCATTTTCATCCTTAAAAAAATAGTCAGGATACGAATAGGGCTTCTTAAAACCTCCGGTGTAATCCCAGGCTTCCGTTCCGAAAACTTCCGGGTCTGTCCAGGATTCCAGTCCCAGAACGAGCCAGGTAAACTTGAAGCGTTTATAGGAGGCGGAAAACTTCGCACCTTCGTGATACAGATCCGCGTCGGAGAGCATCAGATTGCCGGTTCGTCCGTTGCCCCAGTTCAGTTTATCCCTGCCCAGCCAGAGGTTCCAGTGCTTCCCGCCGAAACTGGCTCCGCCCCGGTAGGGAAAGCTCAGGTCAAACTGGTAGGGACTCGTCATAAGGCTGGTGTGGTTGTCCTTGTCGCCGCCTGTTTGAAAGAGGTCTTTCTGGGCTGTTATGTCGATGTAGAGGTCAAGGCGGCCGGCTACAACGATGTCGGTAAAAAATCCGAAAAAGGGCTGTCTGTCCCTGCCGTCATAGACCCATTCGCTGTTTCCCCTGTCCGAATGGAGGTAGCCCTCCGCGTTGAATCTGATGGAGGGATAAAAGCGCAGGCCGCCGTCTTCTTCGTATAAAGGTTCGTCCTCCAGGAATTTTTCTATTTCGCGGTAGGCGGATTTTCCCGCTTCGTGGAGATCGGCAAAGTCAAGACGGCGCAGGCTTTGGCGCAGTTCTTCGCGGGTATAAGGAAATGTCCGGCTAACAAGGGTTTTTCCCTGTTCCAGATAGAGGCTTGAAAGCGCTTCGTAAACGCCTGAATCGGAGATGACAATCCTTTGGTCCGCATCCTGCTGCGCCGGGAGGAGCGGGGGAAGAAGGAGTATATGTGTGAAAAAAACAAGGGCCGCTGCGGGGCGTAAAAATGCCCGCGTTTTTTTTGTGATGTCTTGAAGGCGGCCGCGTATCCGGTGCGGGAACCGGGTGTTCAGAGCCTGTTTAATAACCCATTTATAATTCGGAATTTGGGCGCCTTTTTGGCGCTCCGCGCCAAAAACCGGGCTTTCCGCTCCAAGTCCTCGGATTTGCTTATGCAAATCCTGCGGGCTTTCCGCTACAATCCCTGGCGCGCGCCCAGCGGCGGGCAGCGAACTTGCATGCCCTGTTAAACGCACACGGGAGCGTGTTTTTTCGATAAAGCTTTCCGGGCAAGCGGCTCTAAAAAAACCCTGGCGTATACACAGGTTAAGGGCCGATGCAAAATTGCGTACGCAATTTTGCGACCAGCCAGGATGCATGGGCGAGCAGCAAAATTGCGTACGCAATTTTGCGACCAGCCCCCCTGGCGCGCTTACGGTTTTTCCAGATAGTGAACAGGCTCCCAGGACGGACTGCCGGAGGTGCGGGACGGGGGCGTTGCGGGGGTGTCCCCCGCAGGGAGGCTGGTCGCGATTTTGCTTTTGCAAAATCGCTGCTCGCCCATGCGGCCTGGGGAGGCCGGGACCATGGCCCGGCCGCGGGGGGAGACTTCCCCCTCAAAAATAAGATTGAAAATTGTCTGGGGCTTCATACGCCGACTCCGATATAGGAGACGCCAGATATTACCACAAAAACTAATTTGAAGATGT
>JAISAF010000435.1 GCA_031266855.1 Spirochaetales bacterium | reverse complement strand
TACATCCGGCATTTTATAAGAAGGTGGAGGGGAAGGGAGTATATGTCAATCGGGAAGCCTGTAGAGGCTGCGCATGCCGGTGTACGAAGGAAAAGCCGCGGGCGGCGGCGGGCTTATAGTAACCCGGAATTGCCGTGAGGCAATTCCGGGGGCAGTTAATTGCCAAAGGCAAGTAACTGCGCGCCGCGTAGCGGCTAACAGCCCGCCGGGTTGACGGCCCGTGTTAGCCGCTGGGGCGCGCGCCAGGGATTGGAGGGATGCGAAGCAGCCACGGCGCGGAGGCGCCGGGGCCGGAGCGATAGCGGAGTCCCGGAAAGCCCGGCCCCGCCGGGAGGCGGGGAGGCGCCGAAAAAAGACTGATTACTATATGTGAGCATTCGTCTTGACCGCTTTTACACTTTGGAGTAGACTTTTATTTATCTGGCTGCGTACCGGGTTTGTGTTTATAATTTCCGGGTAGGGGTAGAATTATGAAATTATCCTTGAAGGCATCCTTGAGTGTGGGGACGCTGGTTCTTTTTTTTATGGCTGGGATGGCTTTTCTTTCCAATATGCTAGCTTCGCAGATCAATGGGGAGATGGTGGAGGAATCCCTGCAAAATCAGTCGAAAATAGTGGCGCAGCTTGTTTATGATGGGATCGTCAGGGCGGAGTTGAATGTGCTGTACGAACTGGCAAACCGCGCCCAGACGCAGACGATGAACTGGGAAGTCCAGCACGGGAGTCTGTTGCCGGATATTGAGCGTCTTGGGTATTTGGATTTTGGTGTTGTTGGTTTGGATGGGATTGCGCATTACATTAAGGATGGGAGTACTTCAAACCTTGCTGACAGGGATTACATTATAAAGGCTCTGGGGGGGCAGGCTGTTATTTCGGATGTGCTTATAAGCCGGGTGATTGGCAGGCCGGTGGTGATGTTCGCGGCGCCTATTTTTGTTGAGGGGCAGGTGGCGGGGGCTTTGATTGGGAGGCGGGATGGCGCGGTACTTTCGGATATGACGGGTCATATTGGTTTGGGGAATACCGGCTATGTTTATATGATCAATGCCGGGGGTACGGTTATTTGTCATCCAAACGCGGATTTGGTGTACGAGCAGTTTAGTCCGGTGGAGGCGGCGCTGGAGGATCCTTCGTTACTGCCTTTGGCGCGTTTTATTGAAAATATCCTTGCTGGCAGGGACGGGGTTGGGGAGTATAGTTTTAACGGAAAGTCCTATATGGCTGGGTACGCGCAGATTCCTAATACCAGCTGGTTTCTGATTGGAAATGTGGAGAAAGAGGAGCTTTTTCGTGAAATAAACCAGATGCTGGTAAAAACGCTTATTATCGCGGCGGTGGCGGCTATTATCGCGGTTTTTATTCTGGTATCGGTGGTGTCTTTTACTCTTATACGGCCGATCAAGGCAATCGTGGCGGCGGCTACCGCTTTGGCGAATCTGAATTTTGATATTGGCAAGCCGGAAGACCGGGGGGATGAGATTGGCGATGTGCAGCGGGCTTTCTATACGATTCGGGATAAACTCCAGAAGACTATTACGGATATTAATAATGAGCATCTTGGACAAAAGAATATAAGCGGGAATCTGCATGTCTCCATCCGGGAGTCTTCGGACGGGCTGGGGGTCATTGCTCACAATATGGAGTCGGTGCAGGCGAAGACCAATGTCCAGATGGATTCGGTAATGCAGACTTCCGATTCTGTCGAGGGGATCATCGGGCATATTCATTCGCTGGAAAGCGCGGTGGATATTCAGGCCGGGACCATTTCCCGTTCTTCCGAATCTATAGAACAGATGGTGAGCGATATTAATTCGGTTCGTACTGTGGTAAGTCAGGCCAATGAGTCGACGGGGAGCCTGAGTCAGTCTTCCGGGGCGGGGCAGCAAATGCTGAATAATCTCGCGCAGGAGCTTACGCGGCTTGCGGAGCAGTCGGCGTTTCTGGAGGAGGCTAATTCCGCTTTGGTAAAGATCGCCGCCCAGACCAATATCCTTGCCATGAACGCGGCGATCGAAGCGGCTCACGCGGGAGAGGCGGGAAGGGGATTCGCGGTGGTTGCGGGGGAAGTACGGAAACTGGCGGAATTGTCAAATAAGGAATCCTCTTCCATTTCGAATGAAATAAAAAATATGAGAAACGGTATCGAAAAGATGCAGCAGGTATCTTCCGAAACCGTTACTACTTTGGGGAATATGTTTACTGAGATAAAGGATATGCAGACCTCCTTTAGTACGGTTAATACCGCGGTCGAAGCCCAGGCCGCGAACGGGGCGCAGGTTCTGACTGCCCTGACCAGTCTGCGGGAGACTACGGATCAGGTTCGTACTGGTTCGGATGAGATTCAAAAGGAAAGTGATTCAATTCATGGTATCGTGGAGGAGTTGAAGGATATATCAAAGGATGTGAATGAGAGTATCCTTGATGTGCAGAAGGCGAGCGCGCAAATCGCCGAAGCCTTGAGCGTTGCCCAGAAAATCGCCGAAGGCCGCTATCTTGTGCCTCCGGAAGACTCTATTAAATCATAGTGTGAGGAATAATATGCTGTTTAAGCGTAAAGAGAAAACAGGCCAGTCTCCGGTTCAGGAAACGTCGCGGCCGCCCCGGTATACCACGTTTGCCCGCATCGGTATTAACGGATTTGAGGGCGTGGCGGCGCTGCGGAATGTCAGTACCGGCGGGTTCTGTATGGAGAGTAAAACCTACGCGGCGATAGCTGTGGGTGAGCATTATACCATGCAACTGAAACCTGAAGCGGGGGCCAACTTGCAGGATTTTGAACTGGGGGTTGAAGTGCGCTGGGTGAGAAGTACCGAGACCAGTTTTAGTTCGGGTTTTTTGATTGTCAAGCCCCCCGCGGGACAATCTCTGGAAAAATACATCGGCTATATAAAAAGTAAAAATTAGGGATTTATCAGGGCGCCTTCCGGGGCCGCCTGGGGCGGCCCCGGAACCGGGCTTTTCGGGACTCCGCTGTCGCTGCGGCCCCGGCGCCTGAGCGCCGTGGCTGCTTCGCATCCCTACAATCCCTGCCGCGCGCCCAGCGGCAGCGGTTTTTTGCTACGCAAAAAACCGTCGGCGGCGCGGGTCCGCGCCAGGGTATTAAACCCGCTTGACGGAATAAACTCAAATTCCCCTACAAATCCCGCCGTTTTATTATAGAAACGATTCCCGAAGCCGTGGGGTTTCCGAACACTCTATTCTTTACTTTTTTTCCTTTTTCGACTTCGCGGTAAAATTCTAAGAGGTACCGGAAATTATGGAAAAAACACCTCTATTGCCCGTTCTTCCGGGGGTTTACCGGCAAGGCTGCCCGCGACAAAAAAGACTAAAGACG
>JAISAF010000387.1 GCA_031266855.1 Spirochaetales bacterium | reverse complement strand
TCCAAATCAGGTTTTTCCCCCGGAACATGCCGGTATATTTGTTTTTCAGCGTTGGTTTAACCTGGCGGAAATAGTCGTGCATTCCGCGGATTGTCTGGTTCGGGGCGCTTCGCGTCAGGGCGTCAAAATCAATATCCAGGGTATTCGCGGTGTAGCCTGTTTCAGCCCCGGTTCCGGCTTCCAGCGCGGTTTTTGCGGCTTCTGTTCCGGGCGGCGGCTCCGGCTGCGCCTGTGTCTGCGCCTGTGTTTCCGCCTCCCCGGAGGGCTGCGCTTCGCGCGGAAACAGCAGGTTCCGGGCATCAAGGCGGGCGGCAGTGAAAATTCCAAAACGCTCCACCGTAAGCGTCGGCACGAAGGCTTCCTGATACAGATAGCGCGTGGAAACAGCGCCTTCCGACATAGTCTGGATCAGCGCCCAGGCCGCGAACTGCGATAAAAAAAATCCAGCCGCCAGGCAAAGCGCCGCCCGCAGGGGCAGCCGCCTCGGAGGAATAAACCTCCTTCCCCGTACAAACCACGCGGCAAGAGGCGCCAGAAGCAGCGCGAGAGGCCAGCGGGCATCGGCAAAAGCTTCCAGCACATCCTGGTTAAATTCCATCACCGCGCTAGCCCCTACAATGGAATACAGGGAAAAGAATGTATGAAAAACGGTAAAATAAACAGTCTGGAGCATGGCGAACACAGTCGGTAGCAGAAGGAAAAAAAACGACAGCGCGCGGTTTATGCCTGTACCGGCAAGAGAACTTAAGGAAGCAAGAAGGAAGGAAGGCGGCAGCGTCAGAAGCAGGGACAGGAGCGAACCGGCGCTTAAGGGGCGCGATCCGGTATACACGCGGACAACACTGTCAAGAAAGAACAGCGCGGCCCAGATGGATAGCACATAACAAACAGGGATGCCCGGGATGGCGTCCCTGTGGGCAGCGCCTGGATACCGGCCGCGGAGTTTCTTTCCCATTGCCCCCCGCTTTAGTAAGCCCCGTAGCTTACAACCGTATCGATTTTCAGCCTGAGCGCGCTGCGGGCGTGAAACGCTCCCTGGAGAATTTCTATACGCGGCGCTCCGTTCAGGAAAGCCGTCCCTGTTACTTTCAGCGGTTTATTATCTATGCGGCCGCGGGCATATTCACGAACAGCGCTTCTCACCGAATCGCGTATAGCGTTCATTTTTTCCTGCCACCCGGCAAAAATAGGAGCGTCCCCCAAGCCCGCGGCGCTTCCCATAAGGTTTGACAGATTCCCCTCATACCAGTTCTCCTGAAACCCGTGCAGCCGGTAGCGCAGCCGCGCGTATATCCGCCGGCCTTCCCTGCGCGTCTGATGGACAAACAGGCCGGGGTCTCCCCAGGCAATTTCGTACACAGGATTAAGAGTAAACTCCTCCTGAATATTTCTGCCGCGGTCAAGCGGCGTGTAGGAAAAAGTAAACCCGAAAATCATACCGGAAAAAACATAGCGGCCTTCCTCAAGAATACGCCGCAGCGCCTCCCGCTCCGCATCCGTATCCTTTTCCGGCGGCACAGTCCCATCGAAGACCGGACCCCCCTCCAGATCGGCCCAGAATTCCTCGTTCAGAATCGTCTGCGCCCCCACACGGAAAACCAAAAAGAAAAAAACCGCAATAAGCGGCAGGAGTTTCTTCATGATACCCTATTTTCGGCCTTTTGCGCAAAGGAATAAAGCCCTCCACAGGGCACAAAAGATCAGAATTGGGGCGCATTTTTTGCGGTCAGGGAATTTGCGCCGCAAATTCCCTGACCGCAAAAAACCGGGCTTTCCGCTCCAAGTCCTCGGAAGCGCCAATGCGCTTCCTGTGGGCTTTCCGCTCCAAGTCCTCGGAAGCGCCAATGCGCTTCCTGTGGGCTTTCCGCTGCAATCCCTTGCGCGCACCCAGCGGCAGCGCAAAATTGCGTACGCAATTTTGCCACCAGCCAGGACGCACGGGCGACCCGCCCGGCGTTAGGCTCTGCCTGAGCCGGCTTAGCAGCAAGCGTCCGCGCTTGCGACTAAAAAGGCGCCAGGCACTTTTTCCCAAAAATTTAGTGCCTGCCGCTCTTTTTTCCTTTTCTTTTTTCAGCGATCAAAAAAGACTTTAATCGCGTTGATACGGTAGCGCAGAAGAAGATAAATATAGGCCGCCACGAAACCGGCAAGATGCGTCAGATGCGCCACATTGCCAGCCATGCCTCCCATCTGATTAAAAATCGCGATAGCGGCATAAATCAGAACAAGGATAGGCGCCCGTACAGGAATAATGCCAAAGACATAAATATTGGCGCGCGGATAAAACGCCGCGAAAGCAAGCAGCACGCCGTAAATCGCGCCGGAAGCGCCAATAAGAATGACCAGATACGTACCCGAAAGGATATAAGCGGCAAAAGAAAAAAGACCGGCGGCAAAGCCGCAAACAAAATAGAAAAGAAGGAATTCCCTGCTGCCCATATAGTGCTCGATCTGAACGCCGAAAAAGAAAAGTCCCAGCATATTAAAAAAAAGATGCGAAAAATTCTGATGCAGAAACATATACGTAACAAGCTGCCACACCGAACCATTCATAACATAGCCGGGAATAAGAGCGAACAATTCCAGCATAGACCTGCGCATATAGCCGGAACCAATCGAGAAAATAAGAAAAACGCCCGCGTTAAGCAGAATAAGAAATATCGCGGCATTAAAAAATTCATAACGGAAAGGACGCCGCAAAAAAGAAGAAATCTTCATAGAAGTAATAGTATGCAAAACACCGGGACTGTCAAGTATCGGCAGCTCAGAACCAGTTCTCGGAATTGCCGTAGCAATTCCGGGGCAGCTAATTGCCTTTGGCAATTAGCTGCGCAGAACCAGGCGGAGGCAATTTTTCTGGAGAAAAATTGCCCATAAGGGAAGCTCTAAAAACTTTCAAATGGTATTTACAGTTCTAAAGGAAAAAATTGCTGTGAAAACAGCAATTTTTTCCTGTGCGTACTACCAGCAACAAAAAGTTTTTAGAGCTTCCCACGGATTTCCGGCTGCCGCCACCACGATTACAGCCATCTGTTACGCTTGCAGCTTCAAAACAGGCCAGAACCAGGCGGAGGCAATTTTCCAGGCCCGTACCACGTGTATACCAGGGGCTTATCAGGGCTTTTTGCCCGGAAGCCTCACTATGAAGAACCACGAAATAAAAGGAGGATCACAATGATACTTTTCCCTTCCTTCTTTTGCTTCTTCGCCCGCGCCCTTTTGCTTCCTCGACCTTGCCAGTCTTTGACTTTGCGGTAAAACTCTGAAACCTGTTATTTAGTGCTTACAACGGTACTATCCAAGCATCGCCGCAATATCCTCTTTTGCCTGCGCAAGGATACCCGCATACCGGGTTTCCAGATGCCCCATATTTTTATTATAAGCGTTCAGGTAATCAGGATCGGTACGCGGATCAAGCCGCACCGGACGGCCAAGCTGCTGGGATATCTGAGCCTCTTTCTGTTTTAGCATAGGGCCAAGCTGCTGGCGAAGAGCCTCACCAAGATTCTTTTTTTCCTCAAGCCACTGCTTAAAAAATTTCTCAAGCTGGGATTTAAAAACCTTAATCTGAGCCTTCCCGCCAGTAAGAATATCAAGCGCCCTGGCAAGCGGATCAAGTTTTTGCACATCCGCCTCGTCCCGCGGCAAAGTCAGATTCGCCAGAATAATCTGCGCGAACCCCTCTTTCACCGCAGCCATTTTTTCCTTCGGCAGACTTTTCAGCATCCCCGCAAGGTCCATCCCCGGATCCCGAAAAAACGCGGAAGCAAGTTTCTTCCCCTCTTCCTTCTCCGCCGCCGCCGCAAGAGCCGCCCGGTCGCTCTTAATATCGTTTGTTTTTTCCAGCGCGATCTCCATCGCAGATTTAATATACGTCATGAAATTATACTCCTCAAATCTGATCCCAATTTTCCTTTGAACCAGCAGTGTTTCATATTTTTCATTGTACATATATTCCCGCGAATTTCAAGAATCAGGAAAAAAGAAAAGGAGGAGGGGGAGTACCCGCTTTTCAAAAGTGAATCCTGATACGCTATGAAGTGTCAGCGCCTCTTACGCGACTCCCCCCAAGCGGGAGCCTCCTCGTCGCCTTCGGCTCCTGCGGGGTCTCCCGCTCCCCCCACTCCACGGCGCGAGGCGCCTCTTCGGGCTGAAACCAAGCCCGGCTGCCGCCGGGCCGCCTAGTTATACGCACGGAAATAATTGCCGCTGGCAATTATTTCCGTGGCCTGCTTCCCCGCCGCCGTTAATCCTTCAACTCCCATCTGTACCCGTCGCCGGGACTGCCGGTCACTACTGTTGAGTTAGAAACGGGAAAATCTGGAGGGAAATAGACAATTGTCGAATTCCACCCTTTTTTTAAAATCAGATTAAACTCCTGCTGTCCGCCCTCTTCGTGAGCCGATTGTCCATATATATGAGCGTCTCTATCCGCGTATGTATAGTTTATTACCCTCCCCCCGGGGTTTTTTCTGTTTTGGAATTCCTTGCCGGCAACCACGAAATTATCCACTACAACAGCCTTTACATCAGGAGGATCCGCTGTAAGGTCCGTGACTGTTCCTCCACCAATCTCACCCCATTGAGTAAAGACGGGCAGGTTCAGGGTAAGTTTTCCGTCAGCGTCGATACTGCCGATAGTCAAAGCGGCATAGCTGGCGCCGGTCCTCTCGGAAGTTGTCCGCACTGTTTGCACTGAGCCGGGCTTATACTCGGTGCCGTCCTTATTGTATACCTGCTCTCCTGCTGAGACCTGCAAATCCCCCGGGGGCGAGTCATCGTCACCACCGGAATCGCAACTCCAGAAAGCGCATAACACTATCAATGCCGCGATGGCGGCAACAACTATCGTATAATTCTTTTTCATGTAACATACTCCTTTTTAAAAAGCTCCGCCCCGGCCTACTGACAGTATTCCTTTTTTTATTGAGACGAAGCGTAATTTTTTTTACGGAAAAGAAAATCAAAAAGAGAAAACTTTTACGGGCCGTTTACAAAACGGCGCGTACAGTACAGGGGAAAGCGTAAACGTTTTAGAGAATATAAACGCGCGGGAAAAGAATTTTTGAAAAGAAAAGATTTATCTTTTTTGTTTTTATTTATAAGTGAGTGGTGTGTATAATATGGGGGGGGGGTAAATACTTATAGCATAAGGAGTTACACGCGCGTTATGCGCAAGATGAGTTGAAACTGTAAAAACATCGAAAATACTCATTTTGTGTTATCCCGGCGCAAGTAAAACACAGTTTCGGAAAAATGTCAAGCGGTAATTTTAAAAAACCGGCAAGAATTGCCTGTGTCAGTTCCGGGGCCGCGGCGTTTTTGGGTCGTCCGCGTGTACTGAAATCCATTATGCGCAATTTGCTAAGGCAAATTGCGCATAACTTGCGGGCCGGCGGTATTGTTTATCCGAAGCATAAACAATCCCGCTGCTGCCGCTGGGCGGCGCGAGGGATTGAAGCGGAAAGCCCACAGGAATTGCATTGGCAATTCCGAGGACTTGCAGCGGAAAGCCCGGTTTTTTGCCCGTGGTTTCCACGGGCAAAAAACGCGCCCAAAGGATTCTCCTATGGCACAGACAAATATCTGCCTTCGGCGGTCGTCTGAGCCGTGGAAAGGGCGCCGGCAATATCCTTGCAGGCCCGCTGAACATCCAGAACGCTTTCGTTCAAATCCGCGGATATACTTTTCAAATCCTCAACCGTTTTATAGATTATGCCGCTTTCCTTCTGTATTTCATCGGAACCAGTACGCACCTGTTCGGTGGTTCCCCGGATCGTTTCCAGAGTCCGCAGCACCAGGGTTCCCTTTTCGGCCTGGCTTTCAACAGCCTCGTTTACCGACGCAAACGCTGTGCGCATGTCCGTTACTTCCGCAAACATCATATTCATCGTTTGTATTGTCTCGCCGGAGACCTGCTCAATTTTCGTAATAACATTTTTCATTTTTTTGATTTCGTCGGAAATACTTTTCGATTCCTTGTTTGCGGACTCCGCGAGTTTACGCACCTCTCCGGCAACAACGGCAAAGCCCCTGCCCGCTTCTCCCGCGTGGGCGGCCTCTATCGCGGCATTCATAGCCAGGATATTCGTCTGCGCGGCGATACGCGAAAGTGTCGCGTTCGTCTCCTCAAGAAAAGCCGACTGCTCCGCGATGTGCTTCAATTCCCCACCGAGGTCGTCCAGTTTCATCCTGCCCGCTTCGGAAGCATCGCCTAAGTTCTTCGCGCTCTGACCGGTATGCCGCACAACTTCACGCACCGAATCAATGTTATGCACCATTTTTTCTATTGAATCCGAGGAACTTTCGATGTGCCGGGCCTGAGTGTCAACCGCCTCGTCAAGGGAATGAATATGGCGTATAATACCTTCCAGCGAGACGGCGGTATTTGTAACCGATTCCATTTGTACACCGGCCTTTGCCTGCACCTCTTCCATATTACTGGTTATAACCCCCAGTCCTTCAGAGGAATCCCGAATGGAATTTCTCAAATTTCCGCTGATGTTTTTCTGCCCTAAATGCTCGTTATTGATATCTTCCATGGTTTTTTTCAGCTTGGTGCGGATGAAATGCAAGGCGCCCTGAAGTTTTCCGATCTCGTCCCGGCGTCCTGTGGGCAAATCAAGATCCAGCTGCATATCCGCCAGGGTACTGGCAGCCCGCGCTACCTGGTTTATCGGATTGCTTAAAGAGGAGGCAACTTTGATAGACAGAAGGCCCGCAATAAAAATAACCACAATGAGCGCGACAGCCAGATTCCGAAACGCCTCCCATTCCATGGCCTGAACCGTGCTAATGTCGTAATCAATGCCAATAACCCCAAAAACTTTTTCCCCGTCCAGTACCGGATAAAATATTGAAATAAACGTACCATATTCATCGGTGTAGGGTTCCGCCGTAAACCGGGGTTCTCCCGATTCCCAGGCTTCGCCTAACTCATCCGGGGCATCGCTATATGGTTCCAGCCACACCTCATCAAATTCAGCGGAGCCTTCCATGCTCAAATCATCGGTATCAAAAATAAAATGAAACTCATCCCCATCCTTCCTGGTATAATAAATATACGCAAATCCAAACTCGTCGCTTATGGCGCCCATGCGGTGCAGAAGGCCGAAATAAACCTCCGAGCGGAGTTCCCCCTCGCTCAGTAAAGCGTCTATATCGCGAAGGACAGGGTAGGTCCTGTCAATACTGGCCGCGACATGTTTCAGGGTATCCGTATAACTTGTCTCGATGTAGTGCGTATAACGCAGGTATATAGTTGTCCCAACGCCAAACGAAACCAATACGCTGAGTCCCACAAATAACAGGAAAAAAGTTGTTCGCAGGCTTTTCATCATAACTCCCTTGCTCATTTTAGAGAACATACAGGCCCGCCACCTTACGCGAAGCGGAGTAATTATATCGTACCGGCAGACATTCTGCCAAGACCGCGGAAAGCCGGGCATAGAATTTTGGGCGCATTCCGGGGCCGCGCCAGCGGCCACTACAATAAATTTCTTATCGGAAAGCGACTGTCTTCAGGCGCATTTTTGGGCCGTCCCCGGACGGCCCAAAAACCGGGCTTTCCGCTCCAAGTCCTCGGAAAGCGCCCATGCGCTTTCCTGTGGGCTTTCCGCTGCAATCCCATTGCGCGCGCACCAGCGGCGGACAGCGGCACTGTGTATG
>JAISAF010000364.1 GCA_031266855.1 Spirochaetales bacterium | reverse complement strand
TTGCAGCGGAAAGCCCGGTTTTTTGCGGCATCGCCGCAAAAAATGCGCCAAAATTCCGATGATGGCGCCACGCCCTGTCTCGCGCTTTTTTATGCCGTTTTTATGCGGGAGGAACGATTCTCTGCGCCGCCTGCTCCGCTTCCTGCCGGGAACTGTGGAAATCCAGATAGCTGCCGAAGACCCAGCCGCGGATGCCGTCGCAGGAAATCTCGTACCAGTAATCGGACTTTTCCTCCACGTTTTCCGGGTATGAAGTCTTCGCGAGAATTTCCACAATAGAGGAATTACGCAAATGCGCCACAACCTCCGCGCTGGACTGAGGCCGGGACCTTACCCGCAAATATGGAGACACCACAACCCCCCAGTGCGCCCTGATAGCGAAAACCGGCGTTGACGGCATATCCAGATTCGCCAGCGGTTCTTCCCTGCCGCATCCTGTGAGAAAAAGACCCGCGCACAACAGAAGCGGCAGAAGCGGCGCCCCCGATCGCGGGCGCGGCAGACCCGTATGCAGACCCATATAATAAATAATCGTAAAATCTTTCATAAGCTCTTGATACTCTTCTTCAATCCGGCACATTATAGAATGTGTATATACAAAAATGAAACACACTATACCATGCCTTTATATTTTTATCATTATAGTATCGGCTGTTCCCAGCCATTCCCTTGATTTTCTTCAAGACGCAGGCTTCCGGGGCGCCGTCCTCATGTCCCGGCAGGAAGAGTTTGAAAGCAAGCCCCAGGGAAGCTCCTCCGTGGAACTGCAAAACATCCTCAGCGGCGAATATTTCGCGGCCCTCCTGTCCATGGGTTATCACAAAGTCTCTCCCTCGAATCTCTCCGGCGGCTGGGGATACAGGGGTTTTGAAGGCTGGCACCTCTGGCTGGGCGCTGAATGGTATTTCCTGAATCAGGAAAGCGCCCGTATCATGCCCCGCGCCCCGACCCGGCAGCGTTTCGCCCCGCCGCGTTTCGGCCTTTCCCTTGCCGTCGGCGGTTTTTATTCCATGTATCAATATACGGATATTCTGTTCTTTTATACAGCCCTGCGCTTCAACATTTTCGCGGATATCTTTTCCTCCCTGCCTTTTCATCTCCGTTTCGGCCTGCCCGTGGAACTGTATTTCCGCCGCGACCTTGATTTCTGCGTTTCCCCAGGAGGCATTGGCCTGTGGGCAGGGATAAGCTGGGCGCGCCTTACAGGAGGTGACTCATGAGCCTTACCCGCAACCCATTTGTCAATTTACTCCGGTTCGGAATTCGGGCGCATTTTTTTGCCCGCGACGCGGGCAAAAAAACCGGGCTTTCCGCTCCAAGTCCTCGGATTTGCCAATGCAAATCCTGTGGGCTTTCCGCTACAATCCCTTGCGCGCGCCCAGCGGCAACGCAAAATCGCTTCGCGATTTTGCCGCCAGCCAGGACGCATGGGCTTCCACGGTTTTGGGAGCGGCTTTTTATGAGGAGCATATTTCCGCCCGCCGGTATCCGGCGGGTACTTACCCTCGCGGCGGCCTGTCTTTTTTTAACAGCCTGTGAGCCGCGGATAGACCTGTCGGCGCGCTACGCCATTGTCTACGGGGTTTCCGACTATGCCGGAACAGGCAATGATCTGAACGCGCCGGCGGCGGATGTTCAGGCCATGAGCGACCTTTTGGGCAGAAAGGACTTTACGCCTTTTGTGCGGACTGACACCGGCGCGACAAAAAGCAATCTGGCGCTTGATGTGGATACTGTGACTTCCCTCGCGGGGAAAGACAGTTTCTTTTTGTTTTATTTTTCAGGCCACGGCACACAGGTTCCCTTCGGCGGGGCCGAACCGGGAAAACAGGACAGCCTGGACGAATGTATCGTCCTCTATGATCCTGCGGATATTTACAATGGATGCCTGACCGACGATGACCTTATGCGGCTTATTTCCCGTATCCCTTCGCGGCAGAAAGTTGTTATCATTGACGCCTGTAATTCCGGCGGCTTTATCGGGGATTTCCCCGGCGTGGATCTCGCACCCCCGGCTTATTCCGGCGGAATCTCTTCCCCGGTTTCCAGGGCGGGAGAAGCCTTTAGTAAATACTTCGCGAACACCGGGGCGGGAGACATCGCGTATACCGAAGCGGTTGTTATCGCCGCCGCGGGAGAGCGGGAAGAATCCTACGAACAGGGCATCTACGGACACGGCATTTTTACGTATTACTTTCTGCAAAGCCCCCGCAAGGCCGACGCGAACCGCGACGGGTACGTTACCGCCTCGGAAGCCTATTATTTTACAAAAAACGCGGTCGTGAATATCTGGAACAGCCGCAATCCCGCGTATTCTTTTTATCCCCATATCTCCGGCGGCGCGATGGACTTCGTCCTGTTTGACGCCGATTAAAGCCCGCCGGAACCCGCCCTACAGAATTTTAACCGCGAAATCGAAGAAGCCGAAGACGTATACCATCAAAAAAGGTACCAGGTACGTTTTTATATTTCACGGAATAGCGTCATATTTTAAGATGTGCCATCAAAAAACGTACCTGGCCCAACATCATAAACTTAAGCCGCAAGCCTCCTAAAAACTGGGTTTCAGGTTGCACTTGTATTTATT
>JAISAF010000359.1 GCA_031266855.1 Spirochaetales bacterium | reverse complement strand
TATCGGCTATAGTTACGCGATGCGCAATATCAGGGTCAGCGTGGCGTATGACGGGACGGATTTTGTGGGCTGGCAGCGTCAGGCTTCGGGGCGCTCGGTACAGGCGGCGCTGGAGGCGGCGCTTGCGGAAATCCACAAACAGCCGCTGAGGATATATGGCGCGGGGCGTACTGATTCGGGGGTTCATGCGGCGGGGCAGGTTTTTAACTTTTATTCCGGTCTTGAAACTATTCCGGCGGGGCGCTATGCTTCGGCCCTGAACCGGCTTTTGCCTTCCGATGTGCGTGCGCTGGAGAGCCGCGAGGCTGGGGAGGCTTTCAATGCCCGGCGCGACGCGAGGATCAGGGAGTACAGGTATTATCTGTATCCGGGCAGGCTCGTCCCGCCCTGGCTGCGGCGCTACTGCTGGGGAACCGCGCTTCCTGGTCTGCATGGGATGAACACGATGGCGTCCTTCCTGACGGGTGTTCACGACTTTAGCAGTTTCGCGGCGGCGGGGGATACGAATCCCGCGAAGACAAAGGAAATTTTTTCCGCGGGTTTTTATCCTGAAAGCCCTTTTATCGTTTTCAGGATTACGGGGCGGGCTTTTCTGTGGCGTATGGTTCGTAATATTGTTGGGACCATTATGAGGCTCGCGCGGGACGGCGCGGGGGCGGAGGTTTTCCGCGATATTCTGGAGGCGCGCGAAAGTTTGCACGAGGGTATGAGCGCGCCGGCACGGGGGCTTTTTTTACACAAGGTGTTGTATGAAGACGATGCGCGAACTATGTACTGAATATCAAAATATTGTTCTGGATTTGGAGGACGCTGTGGCGGGGACGGGTTTCCGTGGCAAACGGGAAATCCAGGCGCCCAGGATTATTCTTCAAAAACCGGCCGCGGACCAGGCGGCGCTTTCGCGGACAGTCCCGCCGGTACTGGAAGAAGCGGGCGGCGGTGGCGCTGGCGGCGGCATGGAAGCCCTCGCCGCCGAGATCCGAAGCTGCCGCCTGTGCCGCCTGTGCGAAAAGCGGACACAGGCTGTTCCCGGCGCGGGTGTGCCCGGACCTCTTGTCATGGTCATAGGCGAAGCTCCTGGCGAGGAGGAGGATTTGCGGGGCGAACCTTTTGTCGGCCCGGCTGGTAAATATCTGGACAAGTGGCTCCAGGCCATTGGCCTTTCGCGGGAGCGCAACGTTTACATTGCCAATATCGTCAAATGCAGGCCGCCGGGGAACCGCGACCCTTCGCCCGAAGAAGCGGATGCCTGTATGCCTTACCTTCTGCGGCAGCTCAGCGTTGTTCGGCCAAAAAGCATCCTCGCCGTGGGCCGCGTCGCGGCGCAGAATCTTCAAAAGACAAGCGAGGGCATAGGGCGTCTACGCGGCAGGGTTGGAACCTGGCAGGGGCTGCCCTTTCTGGCGACCTTCCATCCCAGCGCCGTCCTGCGCGATCCTCTGCTTCGCCGCCCTGTCTGGGAAGACATGCAAACACTGCGCGATCTTATCGGCGGAACGGCGGGTACAGCGGGCACGGCGGACGCGGACACAGCGTCGGCAGGCTGATGAAACAACGATGAAAAAACGATGAACGACGATGAGAAAACCGCCGCGACGAAAAAGAACGCCGCGATGGAAGAAACCGCTACGCTGAAAAAAACTGCCGCGAAGAAAAAAGCCGCCGCAAAAAAAATACAGGCGCCCTCCCCTCCTGTATGCTATGTCGAGGTCGTCTTTAACATTCCCGCGGCCAGATCCTTTACCTACTCCTCGCCACAGGCATTAAGCCCCGGCTGCCGTGTCGTAGCTCCCTTTCGCGGGCGTAGCCTGACAGGCTTTGTAACAGCGTCCTCGGCACAGGCCCCGGCGGCGGGCTTTGAAATAAAAAGCCTGAGCCGCGTCATCGACGAGCAGCCGCTTTTTGACGCCGTCTACCTTGACCTTGCCAAATGGGTCGCCTCCATGTACTTCGCCTCCCTGGGAGAAACCCTGTCCGCCATGATTCCCGGCGCCCGCCGCGAAAGCGAAGTCTCCGGCATTGCCGTGGATCAGGAGGAAGTCGCCGAAACCCCTTTGAATCTTTCGGAGGAACAGAACCAGGCGGTTGAAACCATCATGGGCAGTCCCGGCGGCACCAGTTACCTTTTCGGCATTACCGGATCGGGAAAAACAGAAGTGTTTCTGCGCGCCGCCGCCGGAACCCTTGCCGAAGGCCGCGGCGTCATTTACCTGGTACCGGAAATCGCCCTGACAGGCCAGGTTGCCGAGGCGATCCGAAGCCGTTTCGGAAAAGGAGCCGCGATTCTGCATTCGCGCCTTACCCCGTCCCAAAGGCTGGGCGAATGGCGGCGCATCATGCGCGGCGAGGCGCGGCTTGTTGTGGGCGCGCGCAGCGCGGTTTTCGCTCCCCTGAACAACCTGGGCCTCATCATTCTGGACGAGGAACACGAAGGCTCCTACAAATCCGGCTCCAGCCCCCGCTACCACGCGCGGCAGGTTGCCATGCGCCGCTGCCTCCTGTGCAACGCCCGCCTTGTCATGGGCAGCGCGACGCCTTCGGTGGAAGCCTTTCACCTCATGCGGCAGGGCGGCCTGAAAGAGATACGGCTTTCCCGGCGGCCCGCGGGCGGCGGCGTTCCCCGTGTGGAAATCGTTGACCTCGCGGGGCAGGACGGAGTTTTCTCGTCCCGGCTCAAGGAAGCCGTCCTTACCGAATGGAAAGCCGGCAGGCAAAGCATCCTCTTCCTGAACCGCCGGGGCTTTTCGCATTTTTTTCACTGTAATTCCTGCGGCTACGAAATGAAATGTAAAAACTGCTCCGTGGGCCTTACCTACCACAAAAAGCGGAACCGCATGATATGCCACTACTGCGGCTACACAGCAAAACTTCCCGGAGTCTGCCCCGAATGCGGCTCCCTTGATGTGGGATTTTTTGGCTTCGGCACGGAAAAAATCGAAGAAGAATCCCGGCGCGTTTTTCCCGAATTACGCATCGCCCGCCTGGATACCGATGCCGTGAAAGCAAAAGGAAATCTGGAACAAACCCTCGCCGATTTCCGTGAAGGCCGCATTGACCTTCTTCTGGGTACGCAAATGGTCGCCAAGGGCCTGAACTTCCGGGGCGTCAGCCTTGTCGGCATTGTTCTTGCCGATACGGGCCTGCACCTGCCCGACTTCCGCTCCCTCGAAAGAACCTTCGCCCTCATCGTTCAAGTCGCCGGACGCGCCGGACGCTTCTCCAAAGGCGGCAGGGTTATCGTTCAAACCTACGCCCCCGCTAACACCGCCATCCGCGGCGCGGCAGCCTCCGCCGGAGACACAAACATAACAAACATAGATACAAACACAGGAACCCCCGGCGCCAGCGCTTCCGCCTCCACTTCCGCTTCCGCTATGGAAGATTTCTACCGCGCCGAACTTGAAGCGCGCAAAGCCCTGTGCTTCCCGCCCTTTTCGCGGCTCTTCCGCCTTGTAGCCCGCGGAAAAACTTCCACCAGCGTCATCTCCTGCGCCGCGCAGTACGCCCGCGCCTTACAGGAAAAACTCAAAAACCTCCCCGCCGTCATCCTGGGCCCCTGCGAATGCCCCCTTGCCATAATTTCCGGCAACCACCGCCATCAAATTCTCATACGCACAACAGCCTTTGACCGCGTTCACGCCGGTCTGCGGCAGGTACTGGACAGCCAGAAACCTCCCCACGGCGTCTACCTGGAAATTGACGTAGATCCGGTAAGCCTTCTGTAGCACATAACAGAAAACGGCTGTCTTTGGGCGCATTTCTTTGTCCGCGGCGCGGACAAAAAAACCGGGCTTTCCGCTCCAAGTCCTCGGAAGCGCCAATGCGCTTCCTGTGGGCTTTCCGCTGCAATCCCTTGCGCGCGCACCAGCGGCAAAGAAATTTTTACCGCTAAGTCAAATAAGTCGAAGAAGTTTTGGTTGGTTAGATCTTTTTTTTGCCTTCTTTTTTTTTGCTTCTTCGGCCTTGCCAGTCTTCGACTTCGCGGTTAAAAAATTCTGTGGGTCAGGAATAGCGCAAGCGGACGGGGTATTAAACCCGTTTGCCGGAATAAACGGCACTGCCCTTGAGGAAAATAGCAGGGCATCGGCGTTTACCGCCATTATGAAAAACAAATTGCGCGAAGCGCAACAAGCCCGTGGGGCGCAAGGGATTCCGGGGGCGCGATAGCGCCCACTACAATCCATACTTATCGGAAAGCGACCGTCTTCGGGCGCATTGCAGCGGAAATCCTTTTGGCGCAGCCAAAAGATTGAAGCGGAAAACCCGGTTTTTTGCGGCTACGTCCGCAAAAAATGCGCTATTATGCAGGGAAAAAAGTAAATGCCGCCGCCCTGGGAAAATATTGGTGGCCCTTGACTTTTCCACCGTGGGGAATTAAAATTTTTATAGTAAATGAGCCGGTTTCCAGGCTCAAAGAGAACCGGAAAACCTAATTTTCAGGGAGCAGGAGAATGATAAAGAATTCTTTAGTAAAAGCACTCAACGAACAGGTAAACGCGGAATTCTATTCCGCGTATCTGTATTTTGCCATGTCGGCATACGCGAACGGCGCCGCTTATAAAGGCATAGCAAACTGGCTTGCCGTACAGGCACAGGAGGAAACGGCGCACGCGGTTCATATCTACCAGCACATTCTTGAACGCGGCGCTTCCCCGTCTTTTTCGGATATCAAGGCGCCGGAAGGCTCATACACGGGCATCAAGGATGTTTTTGAGAAAACCCTGGCCCATGAAAAACTGGTCAGCGGCCTTATCGACAGGATTGCCACGCTGGCCCTGGAGGAAAAGGATCACGCCACCTATAATTTCATTTCATGGTATGTCAAGGAGCAGATTGAGGAAGAGGCAAGTGCGGCGGAGATTCTATCCAAAATTAATTTGTCAGGCGGCCATCCAGGGATTCTTTACAGCCTTGACTCGGAGCTGGGTTCACGAACCTACTCCAATCCCTTCGGGGCACAGGACTGACGCGGGGCTGTTGCCAGCAGCCTTTCGCGTTTTCGCTCCATGACGCATACCGTACATACTCCAATCGAAATCTACGACACGGGAGCCGATATAGTCCTTGAAGGACAGCGCCGCGCATCCATGTATGTGCTGGTTTCGGGCGCTGTGGCCCTGAAAAAAAAGGGAAGAATAATCAGAATCGTGGATACCCCAAATGATTTTTTTGGCGAGTTATTCCTCCTGGCAGGAGAACCCGCCGCTTTCTCAGCGGCGGCGATACGGCCTTCAAAACTGCTGCGCATTGAAGAACCTGATTTTGAAAGGATTATTCAAACCAACGGAAAATTCGCCCTGAAAATCATAAAAGTCCTGTCTGAAAGGTTCCGTGACAAAACCGGGGAACCGGGATAAGGCTTACTCAAAAAAAAACGGCCTGTTATGCGCAGCGGGATCCGCTCCATTTTGTTAGACTTGTAAAGTAGCAGAAGACTTTGAGAAATCCCAATTCCTTTCCTTTTTTGCTTCTTCGACCTTGCCAGTGCTTCTTCGACCTTGCCCGTCGTGGCAAAATTTTTAGATCTTCGCTTAAACTTTTATTAATCTAATTTTCGTAGTAAAGTTTCACAATCGATATTCAAATGAAAATAATCCACTAAATATATTACTCTGCGGCGGATCATATTTTGTACCCATATTTTCATTTCACTGTCGTTTCCAAAATATTTATCACGGAAATTATTTATTTCTATCATTATTTCATCAAATTTTTCCCGCGTTTTTTCAATGCTTTGTTCGCCGTTTTCCAGTAAAGCCATTTCGTCAGTTAATAACAATTTTACATTAGCCTCGAAAAGACTATGCTTCAACAGGAGTCTTGTATCCTCGCCATCATCCCCAAAATCAATAGCCCGCTGAAAATATTCTGATGCCTCCATCTCGCGGTTCAGGTAATACAGGCTGTAACCAACCCGGAAATTCCAAAACCCGTCTTCCCTGCCTTCATCCTGAAACATGTTCAATGCATCCAGGGCTTCCTGGAAACGCTTGAGATTATTCAGGGCGCGGGCATACAAGCCGGAAATTTCAAAATCCCAGTCATCCCTGGGAAGTTTTTCAATAGCGTCAATGACCTGCTGGTGTTCGTCATTATCATGCCACATAATAAGCTGTTTTATAAAATCAGCGCGATCCATACTTTTTATTCCTTTTCATAGAATTTTCGTTAGAGTAAACCGTATTTTATAATGCGTCAACAGTCGGCAGCTCAGAACCAGTTCCCGGAATTGCCGTGGCAATTCCGGGGCAGCTAATTGCCTGTGGCAATTAGCTGCGTGCGTATAACCCGGCGGTCGCAATTTTGTTCTGACAAAATTGCGTGGTTTGCCACCACGCACAGCGCGTTACGCGCTGTGCACGTCTTTATCACCACCCGGCTGCCGCCACCACGCTTTCAGCCCGCGGTTACGCTTGCAGGTCTGTCTCCAGGCGCAAGCCTTGCTTTTAGGGCGGCGTAGTCTGGAGACTACGCCGAGCATGGGGTATAACCAGGCGGTCGCGATTTTTCGTAGCAAAATAGCGGCATGGCGTTTACGCGCGGTTTTGTGTTATGCGAAGCATAATACAAAACCGTTGTGGCCGCTGGTGCGCGCGCAAGGGATTGGAGCGGAAAGCCCACAGGATTTGCATAAGCAAATCCGAGGACTTGCAGCGGAAAGCCCGGTTTTTTGCGGCGTTAGCCGCAAAAAATGCGCCCCTCTTTTCAGCTTTGCATTTGCAGGTTATAGAGCGCGTGATACATGCCGCCCTTTGCCAGAAGTTCCTCGTGGCTGCCTTCCTCGATGATCCGGCCTTCCGATAGGACGAGGATTCTGCTTGCGCTGCGTACTGTTGACAGGCGGTGGGCAATGACGATGGAAGTGCGGCCCTCAAGTACGGTCTTCATGGCTTTCTGCACGAGTTTTTCAGTTTCGGTATCGATGCTGGAAGTCGCCTCGTCAAGAATAAGAACCCGCGGGTTATGCGCAAGAATTCTGGCGAAGGAAAGAAGCTGCCTTTGCCCGGAGGAAAGATTCACAGCTCCTTCCTGCAACATGGTATCGTAGCCCTGGGGCAGGGCGGAAATGAAATCATGCGCCTGGGCAAGCCGGGCCGCGCGGACAAGCCGCTCCTCGGGAATTTCCAGCCCAAGCGTAATGTTTTCCCGTATGCTCTGGGAAAAAAGAGTAACTTCCTGCTGTATGGGCTGCACAGCGCCGCGCAGTTGCGAAAGAGGAAGGCCGCGGATATCTTTCCCGTCAAGCGTAATGGAACCCGAATCTATATCCCACAGCCGCGTCAGAAGACTGGCGATGGTTGTCTTACCCGCGCCCGTGGAACCCACAATGGCAAGGGTTTCGCCGGGATTCACCGTAAAGGATATTCCGCGAAGAACCGGCTCGCCCGCTTTATAGGCGAACTCTACATTCTGAAAACTTACCGCGCCCCGCACCGGCTTCTCCAGAACGTCCTTTCCCGTATCGGGAATACAGCGCCCGTCGTCCATCATTTGAAAAATTCTTTCAGCGCCGACCAGGGCGGATTGAAGTATCGTGTACTTTTCGGCAATATCCATCACAGGCTGGTAAAATTTCCGTATGAGATTAATAAACGCGACAAACGTCCCCAGGGAAAGCCCCGCGTTCAAATTCCGCAAGGCGCCGAAGTACAGGATAATGCCCAGAGACAGGGAACCAAGAAAATCGATAATGGGCCTGAACGTAGCGAAAACATACATTTCCCCCAGATTCGATTTCGTCAGATTTTGATTAACATCCTCGTACACCTGCGCGGTACGGGTTTCCTGTGTAAAAAGCTGGATGATTTTGACTCCCGCGATATGTTCCGCGAAAAAGGAGTTCGCCTGCGAAACCCAGTGCCGCACCTTGCGGAAAGCCTCGCGCGCCCTGACACGGAAAATAAGCGTACAAACCAGCACCGGAGGAAGGCTTAAAGCCGTAATAAAAGCAAGCCGCGCGTCCAGAAAAAAAAGCGTAATAACAACGCCCCCCATAATAAAGAGGTCTTTGAAAAGACTTGTAAGAACCTCGGAAAAAAGCTCGTTGATTGTTTCCACATCGTTTGTAATACGCGTCACAAGCCGCCCCGAAGGATGTTCGGCAATAAAGGCAAGGGACCTGCCTATAATATGACGGAAAAGAGACACGCGCAGGTCTTTCATTACCTTCTGTCCGGCAAGACTGATGAGGTAGGTCTCCAGAAAAGCAAAAAGCATCCCGCCCAAAAGCAAACCAATAAAAATAAGACAACTGCGCACGATACCCGCAGCCGCGCCCTCCCCGCCAGCCAGAATATAGGAATCAATGGCCCGTTGCAGCACAACCGGCTGAAGCAGTTCAGTAATAGTAGAAATAAGCATCGCGAGAAAAGCAAAAACGATAATGCTTCTGTGGGGAACCGCGTAGGCGGCAAGCCGCCGGACAATTTTCGGATTGTAAGCGCCTTTGGCGATAATTTCCTGTTCCATGGTATCTCTTCCGGGCTATCTCCCCGGCCCCCCGCTCGTCTGAAGCGCGTGAATATCCCGGTAAAATCCCGGCTGCGAAAGAAGTTCCCGGTGAGTACCCCGCTGGCTTATCGTCCCGCCGTCCAGCACAATAATGAAATCGCAAAAAGACAGCGCCCGGATGCGGTGACTGATAATGATATTCGTCTTTCCCTGCCGCAGAGCAAGAACACGCTCAAGAATCTTTTCCTCAGTTTCCGTATCCACCGCGGAAAGCGCGTCATCAAGAATAAGAACCCGCGGGTCGCCGGCAAGGGCACGGGAAATAGCGATCCGCTGCTTCTGCCCGCCCGAAAGAGTAAGCCCCCGCTCCCCAATCTGGGTTTCAAGCCCATTCGGGAAACCCAGCGCGTCCCGTGAAATCGTGGAAATATCCGCAAGCCTTTGAATCTCCCCTTCCGAAAGCTCCCGCGAAGCGCCAAACGCGATATTACCGCGAATCGAATCCGAAAAAAGAAAGGTCTCCTGCGTTACAACGCCAAAAGCACCGCGCAGGGAAGCCACATCATAATCAAGAATATCCGTTTCTCCATCCGTTCCCCCAAAAAAAACCGTCCCCTCCGGCGGATCATAAATCCGCGGCAAAACAGAAATAAGACTCGTTTTCCCCGAAGCCGTCCGCCCCAGAATACCAAAAGTTTTCCCCGCAGGAATATCGAAACGCAAATCCCTAAGAACCCACGGCAAATCAGGCCCATAGCGGAAAGAAAACCCCCGCACACGCACATCCCCTGCGGGCGCCTCCTGTACGCTACCCTTCTTACTCGCGATAGCCGGCTTCTGGCCCAGCACATCGTTGATTCTGCGCAGCGCCGCCGCTCCGCGCTGTAGCATATTGACCGTAAACCCCGCCCCTATCATGGGCCAGATAAGCATCTCCAAATAACTGAAAATCGCCACAAGAAGCCCCGGCGAAAGATTCCCCGCAAGCACCGCGTTGCCACCAAAATACAAAAGCAGCACACCCGTTATACCAGACAGAAACGCGATACCAGGACGAAACAGCCCCCACAGCCGCACAAGATCAATATTCGCCCTCAAATAAACATCGTTTTCCCTGCCGAATTTCTTCAAAAAATACGCTTCCTTTACAAAGGACTTTATAACCCGCACACCCGTAACACTCTCCTGGGTCTGCGCGCTTAAAGAAGCAAACGCCTCCTGCACCCTCTTGAAACGCCGCCCCACAACAGTCCCCAGCATAATAATAAGAATAGTAATAAACGGCAAAGGCAAAACGACATACAAAGTCAGCGCCGGAGCCTCCCTGAAAAGAATAACAAGGATAACCAGCGTCATAAAAATCCCATCCACAAGCGCAACCAAAGCCATACCCGACGCCATACGCACCGCATACATATCGTTCGTCGAACGCGCCATAAGCTCCCCGGTCTTCTGCCCAGCGAAAAAACCCGCGTCCAGCACAAGAAGATGATTAAACAACCTGCCACGCAGCTCCGCCTCAATACGCCGGGAAGAACCATGAATAAAATACCGCCAGCCAAAACGCGCAACCGAAATACACCCCGCGACAATAAGGAGATTCCTAAAAAGAACAGCGATATCCCCCGCACTGAAATTCCCCACCGTCATAATATCCACCGCCTCACGCAGAATCTGAGGAATAATCATCTGCCCCCCCGACGCCACCGCAAGACACAAAAACCCCGCAAGGTAACGGAACCTGTACCTGTAAAAGTACGGAAAAAGAGTAACAAACTCACGCAACATAGTACTGAAAAAGATAGCACATTTTATTCCCCAAAGGGAAGGCGCAGGAAGAGGGCGCCTCCCGGCGCTTACGCGCGCCGGGACCGGGCTTTCCGCTGCAAGTCCTCGGATTTGCGAAACGCAAATCCTGCGGGCTTTCCGCTCCAATCCCTGGCGCGCGCCCGGCGGCAGCGCGTTCTTTGTGAATGCGCAGCATTCACAAAGAACGCCTGGTATTCATTTCGCA
>JAISAF010000356.1 GCA_031266855.1 Spirochaetales bacterium | reverse complement strand
CGCTCGGATTCGCGTCTGGTTCTGGCTGGCGAAACCCTGACCGGGCATCAGCCGAAAAGCGTCATCTTTACCCGCGACGGCAAACGCCTGGTTGTTCCCATTCTGGGAGAAACCGGTGTCGACATTATTCCCTTTGACAGCCTTGCCCCCAAACGGCGCATTACCCTGACGCCGCCGGATCAGAAATTCCGCGGCTATGTGGAACCCGCCCTGATACAAAGCAGGAACGAAATATGGGTGTCCCAGATGGGAACAGGACAGATTCACATCCTGCGGGGCGACGATCCGGAGTATGTGGAAACGATTTCCACGGGCGGGCGCTGGCCAAAAGTAATTACGATAAGTCCCGACGAAAAAACCGCCTTTGTGTCAAACTGGCTTTCCCTTGATGTGTCGCTTATTGACATTGAATCCCGCCGCCTCCTGCGCCGCGTCCCCGTGTCCGGCATTCCGCGCGGCATGGCGGTAACAGCCGATAGCAGATATTTGTATGTATGTATTTACTCCACTGGAAATATCGACAAAATCGATCTCACGACGTTCAAACCTGTCGCCACTCTGCCTTTCGGACGGGGCGCCGCGCGGCACATTGTCCTGGATGATCAGCGCGGCATGGGGTATGTAAGCGACATGGCCACCGGCCGAGTCACCAGCTTTACCCTTGCTGACGACAAAATCCGCAAACGTGTCTGGGCTGGCTACAATCTGAACACGCTCGCTATCTCAGGCGACGGGCGCTTTCTCTTCGTCTCCTCGCGCGGGATAAACAACGCGGAAAGCTACCTGAAAAAAGGCCCCGACTTCGGCAAAGTAACGGTTATCGACGCAGCGGAAATGAAAGTAATCGACTGGGTCTGGGGCCGCAATCAGTGTACGGGCCTGTGCGTCTCGCCGGACAACAAATACATCGTTTTTACCGACTTCCTCGATGCGAACATCGAGGTCTACGATATTACCGCATTGTGGAAAGAATAGTGGCCCGTTTTTTTGCCCGAGGCCGGGCAAAAAAACGGGCTTTCCGCTACATCCTTTTTGCCTGCGGCAAAAAGGATTTCTGCTGCACTCAGCCCTTTCAGGGCTGTTTCCTATATGTATGGATTGTCGTGGGCGCTATCGCGTCCCCGGAATCCTTCGCGCGGCCCGACTGCGGTTTTTCGTAGCCATCGCCGCCGAAGGCGGCAAAGCGTAAATAGTCCGGTTATGCGCAGTTATGGCCCGTATTATATTTTTCTTACTGAAGAATTTCATATATTGTATTCAGATATTATTGGTTCATAATATTTTATAATATTAATACTTAATATAAGGTCTATCATCATGTCTAACTTTTCAAGCATATCATTTGAATTAATTTCCAAATTATCAGTATTTAATATTTTATTTGTCTCATAATCAATAATAATTAATAATTTTTTTATTGCTATGTTTTCATCAAATAACATTTGATTATTTTTTATTCCAATGGTAACATTTAATAAACAGGTTTTGTATTCTTAAATAATTTGAAAATGATAGTCAATGTATATTCCATTCATATCCTGGATACATAATTCTCTTGAGCGTTGTAATTCATCATGTATATTAGAAGTAAAATTGTAAAATTCATTTTCTTCAGAAGAAAATCCATAACTTATAATTATACAAAAAAAGCCAAAACACATATAATAATTTTCATAAAAAATATTCTATATTGATACGCCTATATTGTCAATGCGGTTTATAATATTTTCCGGTCAATTTCAGGTATGTATTGCGCATAACGTTCCGGCTGTTTGCGATGTTTTAGTGGCTTGGATAGGGCTTTGTTTTTTACGCGCCCGTGTTAGCCGCTATGCGCGCGCAAGGGATTGCAGCGGAAAGTCCGCAGGATTTGCATTGGCAAATCCGAGGACTTGGAGCGGAAAGCCCGGTTTGCGGCGTTTTACGCCGCAAATGCGCCTAAATTCTGATTTATAAAGATGTTGAATGGTCGCTTATCTTTCTAACCAGTTCCTTGAACCTGCGGCCGCGGTCGAACTCATCCAGAAACATGCCGTATGAAGTGCAGCCGGGGGAGAACACCACAACGCCGCCGGATTCGGCCTCTCCAGAGGCTCCGGCGAAAGCCTGTTCCAGCGAGGAATACGGCCCCTTATACGGAACATTCAGGCTGTCAAGGAGGCCCTGTAGTTTCAGCGTAGCGGTTCCCTCAAGAAGATAAATATTTTTTGGAATACCCGCTAGCTCCGCGAAAACGCCGAAATGAAGGTTTTTATCAGTGCCGCCCGCGATAAGGGAAAGAGGCATACCAGGGAAACTCCGCACCGCGGCGCACAGCGCTTCGGGAATTGTGGCAGCCGAATCGTTATAAAAACGGACGCCGTTTTTTTCACCGCACAATTCCAGCCGGTGTTCGACGCCGGGAAAACAGGCAAGGCGTTCCCGGATAAGCTGTGCGTCTATACCAAAAAGGCTCAGGGCAAGACCCGCCGCAAGAAGATTTATCTTCTGGTGCGTACCAACGATTTGCAGCTCGCGCGGCAGGACATGGACAGCCGGGGCGTCTTTTTCCAGCCGGACAAAACCTTCACCATTTTCAAGCCAGGCGCCCCGGACACCCTCCGGCAGAGGCGTCCAGGAAAAGGCGAAAGGATTTCCAGGAGTTTCCCCGGCAAAGATTTTTCCCCAGCGGTCGCCGTAGAGGTACAGGGTCGCACAGGTCCTGTCCTGGCCCTCGTAGATGATCTTTTTGTCCGCCACATACGCTTTCATGTCGTTGTTGTAGCGATCCATGTGGTCGGGAAATATATTGGTTATAATGGCGACGGCCGGCTTCAAAAGCCCCTTTCCCTTTATATCGCCGAGCTGCCAGGAAGACAGTTCCAGCACAACAGGGTCTTCCCGGCAAAGCCCGTCAAGAAAGGAAAGCGGGGATACCGTAATATTCCCGCCCCGGCAGGCACCGGGATACACAGCCTGAAGCCCGGAATGCAGGGCCGAGACCGTAGAAGACTTTCCCTTGCTGCCGGTAACAGCCAGGACAGGGCCGGGACACAGGGAAAGAAAAACCGACATATCGGTCTCAATTCTGCGGGCTTTCGCAAGGTATGGGGAATCCAGCCGTACCGCGGGATTTTTGATAACAATATCGGCGTTCTCAAAATCGGCAAACTCATGCCGTTCCAGAACATAGCGGATGGGAAGCCCTTCAAGTTTTTCTATGGACGGGGCAAGCACATCCGCGCCGCGCAGGTCGGTTACTGTAACCTCCGCTCCCTTCCGCGCAAAAAACCGGGCCGATTCAACACCTCCCCCATTCAGGCCCAGCCCCATAACAGTAACCCGCATACCGGGTATATCGCCACGATTAAATTTCAATCTCAAACTCCTTCATCCCAGCCGCGTTAAAGTATGACTTTATATTCACCCCATCCCAGTGTTTATACCAGTCCTCCTGTATCTTTGATTTAAGCGCGCTGAACTCCTCAAGACTCTCGGAAAAAGCCCCCCGCTTGAGAACCTCCTCGATAAGAGGAAAATGAGGCGCCAAAAAATCCCGCACCCGGTGAAGCAAAAGCAGCGCGGAAGGCCGCTGTTCTTCTTCCGGCGCGGCAAAGTTAAAACATACAGTCCGGTACTTGCAAATAAACGGATAGTAGGGATACAGCCGCTTATCAGAAGGAAGAAAAAGCCTGGTAAAAAATTTTGTGATCTCCCCATCGATCCAAATACCCTGAAGATAATAGCCGGAACCCTGTTCTCCTATCCATGTCTGCGAAATGGACTGCGGAATTCTAAAACCACAGTCCGCCGGCCGGCCCGCCTCAAGAGGAATAAGATTCGCTTCAAGAAATAATTTATCCGTAGTGTAAGCGGCGGTCTCTGTATTGTCCGCGGGAGACCTGAACACCGTATGTTCCCGCGCCTTCCAGTGCAGGTCAATACGAAGCAGAAAAAGATACTCCTCCCCCCCGCAGCCGTATACACGGTAGAACGCCGGACGCAGAATGTCCGCAGGATCAAAAAAATACGCAAGCCCGCGAAAAACATCCGGCGCCAGGCTTGCCATCCCCGAAATAACGGAACGCAGATTCTTTAAGTATTTCTTCTCAGGAACGGGTTTGCGCACATCGTGATGGATCGGAAAAGAAGGAACGGAAAAAGAACCAGCCAGTTTGAAAAAAAATTCCTCGTTTTGGGAAAAATGGCGGCTTACAGGAGGACATCCCGAAGGAAGATTAGCAAGGATTTTGTTTATGCTCTTATCGGTATACCCGATCTTGATTTCGTCCGCCGAATCATTCATGGAAAACCAGGGCTGTAAAAATGGAAATTTGCGTATCCCCCTGCCGCCAGCTCTCCGGCGGCAAACCGGCCTTCAGGCATCCATGCGACAAAAACTGCTCGCGCCCCCAGCCCTGCTCTGTCGCGACCTGAGGAAGAAGAAGCCCTGAATGATAAGACCTGCGGATGAGAATGCCATGCTTTCCAGGTATGACATCCGCGGCGCCAGCCTCTTCAAATTCCGACAGCACGCTGATCTCTATAGAAACCCTTTTCACCTCGTCTTTCCGCAGGGGCGGAAAGCGGGGATCCTCAAAGGCGCTCGCCAGCGCCATTTCCTTCACAAGTTCACACAGGGCCTTGCCCCTGCCAGTCAGATTCCCGATACAGCCGCGTAAATCGCCCCGGCCGCCGCGCAGCGTTACAAATACACCGCAGGAGCAATCCAAAAGAAAAGCCGTAGGCTCCAAATAAACCGCTTCGCGCCCATCCAGTTTTGCCTCAAGGGTTTCCCGCGCGCTATGCAAAAGGATTTTTTTTTCAGCGGCAGAAAGTTCCAAATCCATCAGGAAGCCCCTATCGCCAAAGCGGCATACTCCACGCGCTTGTCCGCTTCGGCATCGGAAACACTGAAAGCCCTGCCCAGAAGTTTCACCCCGCCCGCGCCGGGGAAACCCAGAAAAAAAGCCGCAAGGCAGCCAACGCCGCAGGCAGTAAAATGTTTTGAAAGTTTTTTTTCCATAAGAGTCTGGCCATCCTTTTTCTCAGCCAAACCGATAATCTCGGCAGCCTCCGCGCGGGCCTTTTCGCTTTTCCTGCTCTCACAGAAATTCGTCGTAATGATAAACAGCGTCGAAGAAAGTTCTTTCCCAAAGGTAAGGTAAAGGCCCTTGCCAAGAGTTTTGATATTGGCCGCGGAATCCTTCCCCAGCAAAATAGGAACAATCTTTACACCAGGAAAGTACCGCCCCAGAAAAGGAAGCTGCACTTCAAGACAATGCTCCTCCAAATGAGGAATATCGCTGCGGATAAAATGCGTTCCACAGGAAAGAAGGCTTTCCACGCTTTTCTCCTCAACCCCGAAACTACCCGACGGTACAGTAAAAATCTCCGACCCCGGCAAAATAATCGCATCCACAAAATCACGGTGTACCGGACCAACAAGCACCGCCCTGCGGATTTTTCTATCCGACGCCGCAAGAAAAGCCGCCGCCTGGAGGGAACCGCTCTTTTCATAAGCCGCGTGAGGCGAAACTATCGCAAGCGCCTTCCCCCGCGGCTGAGCGCACTCCGATTCATACGCGCCCAGCGCCGCCTCCAAAGCCCCCGCCTCATCTGGATAAAAAAGCCCGTCAACCAGAGCTTCCCGCGTTTTTTTCGCATCCTGATCAGCCATTTGTACACAGTATTGCAGAAACAGGACGCTTTTTCAAGTTCGCAAAAGGACAGCAGGATAAACGCACAGGAATTTTTACCCCTATGTATCCGGGCGCATTTTTGGCGCTCCGCGCCAAAAACTGGGCTTTCCGCTCCAAGTCCTCGGATTTGCCCATGCAAATCCTGCGGGCTTTCCACTGCAATCCCTGGCGCCGCCTGGTACTCCGCGAATAATTGCCTCCCGGCAATTTTGCGCCCCCGGAATTGCCGTAAGGCAATTCCGGCCTAAAAAAGCGCCAGGAACCTCCCGCGCGGGCGTGGGCCGTGAGACGCGGGGGATTGGAGGGATGCGCAAGCAGCCACGGCGCGACAGCCGGAACCGGGAAAGGATGGGGACTGCCCCCGGATTTCCACAGCCGGAAATCCGCGGGAACCTCTAAAAACTTTCCATTGCTGATAGTACGCACAGGAAAAAATTGCTGTTTCCACAGCACTTTTTTCCCTTAGAATTTGAAATAACAAGTGAAAGTTTTTAGAGCTTCCCTTATAGGCAATTTGCTTCGCAAATTGCCTCCGCCTAGTTCTACGCAGCTAATTGCCACCGGCAATTAGCTGCCCGCGAAATTACCTTCGTTAATTTCGCGGCTTAATTCTGAGCTGCCGCTACTTGACCATTTTACTTTTGCATGCTAGAAGTTAGCATAGTCTTGTAAAAAGGGGGACGCGGTGAACAGGCGGAGTATGTCAAAAAGTAATAAACAATTTTTCTGCCATACCATAATTTCGCCTACCGCGCACGTA
>JAISAF010000449.1 GCA_031266855.1 Spirochaetales bacterium | reverse complement strand
TCCTATTTCCCTTCGTCGGCGGGATTAACAGGATTCGCTTCTTCAAGGATGGTTTCCAGCCTTTGAAGGATTTTCTGCGCGCCGACGGATGGTTTCTCAAGAAAATACCGGATCACATCAATGGTCGTGGCGGCAAAGGCATAGGGATCACGTATTCCCGTCGCGGTTGAAACGGCCTTTTCCGGATCGCCCGCACTCAGGTACGCGGCGCAAATGTCCTGAAAAATGCGATCCCGCGCCTGGCCCGCGTTTGTCGCGAGGAAAAAACTTTCATCAAGCAGGGCGAATCCTTCCTGGGTTCTGCCATTTTCAAACTGGAGCCGGGCGGCGGCGATAATGACGCCTGTTTTACTGTAGGCGTCGCGGATGCGCGCCGCGGTTTTTACCGCGGAAGCGCTGTCTCTCACGGCAAGGTACAGGCGGGCAAGCCGCGAGGTATAGCTGTCTACCGCAAGGGAGGGAATTGCCGCGAGTTCCGTATCGCGCAGGGGCAGATTGCGTTTAACTTCCGGGATTCTTTTTGCTTCCGCCATAATAAAATCAAGCTGGAACAGGGTGGAAACCCTGCGGGCGTTGTTGGAAATGGCGGCGGCTGTTTCGTAAGACTGGTCAAGAAGCCCGTCGTCTTTTGAAAAAACGGCCATACGGCACAGGGTTTCCGCGAGAATCCAGGGATATTCAATTGTCATGGCAATGCGCAGGGCTGTCTCTGCGCTGGTCAGGCGCAGAAGGTTTTCCGCTGTCAAACCGACTTTCGCCGCTTCTTCCTGGGTACGGATGATAACCTGCATCGCGTCGATTTCGGCGACAGCCCTGTTTGAGTATTCCCTGGCGCGGCGCTCGTTTTTCATCGCCTGGTATACAAGGGCTATGCGGGAATATATCTGCGCCTGATCCCAGGGGCTTTCCAGACTGCCGACCTGGGAAAGCGTAAGCTGCAAAAGTTCCAGTGAGTCTTTGAAAAGGCCGCGCCGCAAAAAACGGACTGCCGATTCTATAAGAATTTCGGTCTTCACGCCCGGATCATCCAAAACAAGAGCCGCGTCAATCGTCTGCCGCAGAAGGGGGAGAAAACTTTCATCTCCCGAAAGGCAAATATCAATAATTTCCTCAAAAAGAAGACGTTTTCGGAGGTCGTTTTGAAGCCCGGAGATGCGGACAAGTTTTTCCTGTAAAAGTTCCGATGCCCTTCTATTTAACGCGAGATTAATATAGCGCCGCGTCAATGCTGTAGAATACTCCTCGAACCATTCTTCGTGTCTGTATACTTCCAGGAGTTCGCTGATATACGCAAGAAGAACCGAAGCGTCCGTACTCAGGCCCGCCCGTGTGGCCGTTTCCAGAATGCGGTCATACAGAAAAAATTTCTGAACAGCGTCAGGCACTCTGTCAGCCGCACGCAGGGCCAGCACCAGATAATCTGATCTGATAGCGCCGTTTGTATGAGGCGGCGGGGGCAGGGACTTTGTTTCAGGAGATGATTCGCAGTTTGTAAAAATAAAAGCCGCCAGAAGCAGCGTGTAGAAACCGGAAAGAATCTTCATCTACATGCCATCCGCCTGATCGTATATCTCCCGGTGACCCGTCCGACGATGACGCGCCTGCCGATGACGCGTCTGATAATGGTCTATCTTCTGACAGCACGTTTCCTGCTGACATATCTCCTGGGAGCATATCTCCCGCGCCCCCTCCGCCTGGTTTTTCCCATAAAACCACAGGGGATAGGCAAGGCCGCCAGGAAAAGCGTCCGGCAGGGAAAAATCAGGAAGGCAGGGTGGGGCGTCTTCAGACGGTTCCTGGACAAACCCCTCCTCGATACCAAACTCGTCCAGCATGGCAAGCGTCCGCCCGTATTCCTCAGCGGAAACCCTTCTTTTCCATTCGCCCCGCTCACCCTGCCCGCCCTGGAGTTCGCCCTGCGGCACAGGGCCCGCGGGAGGCGTATACTGGAACATCAGAGACAGAAGCGCCCTGTCCGCGACATTTTCCGCGAACCAGGCCAGAACAGCGCGGGTATTTTCCAGAAGACCAGGAAGAACCAGATGCCGGACAATAAGACCGGAAACAAGGAAAGAACCCCTGCGCAGCAGAGGACGGGACGCGGCCATTTCCTTAATTGCCCTGGCAGCGGCGTCAGGATAATCGGAAACCCCAAACATACTAGCGCTTAAGGAAGAATCAAGAGTCTTTAAATCAGGCAGATAGATATCCACAAAATCATTCAGAAGAGGAAGATATTCAGATGATTCATATCCAGAAGAATTCCACACCACCGGCTTTGTAAGTCCCCTTTCCCTGGACTCCCGTATCCCCTCCGCCAGAGAAGGCAAAAAATGAGTTCCCGTAACGATATTAATATTCTCTGCACCTTTTCGCTCTAACATAAGGCATATATCCGCAAATTCGGAAACATCCGTATCCCGTCCGAGATTGCCATGTGAAAGCTGATAATTCTGACAGAAAAAACACCGCAGGGTACAACCCGAAAGGAAAATTGTACCCGAACCACCCCTGCCGCAAATAAGCGGCTCCTCCCCCCGGTGAATACCCGCCCATGCTATCCGCAAACGGGAACCCGTCCCGCAAAAACCTGTCTGTCCCCGCGTCCTGTCAACCCCGCAGCGGCGGGCACACAAACGGCACCGCGTATATGAAACACCGGCAGTCACATACGCCCCTACTCACTAATCGAACCAGAAACCTCGTCATCGTATTCGTCGAGATCCTCATCAGTTACCTCGACAGTCCCGCCGTTTCTGACAGGCACATCAAACAGAGTATACGTGTCCCCATCAATATCCACAAATTGAATATCGTAAACATCCGCCTCGGAAAGAGGAACAGGAAGAGTCACCGAAAAAGAATCCCCATTATCAAGAGTAGTATTTACCAGATAGTCATCGCCCCAGTCATCCGAAGAAGCAGGCGAAACATAAACTTCCGTAACCTCGTAGCCGGTTGAGTTTAACAGAATAATTTTAGACCGCTTCCCCACAAAAGAAGGCTCCGCACACAGCGGAAATACCAACGCCACAAAAAAAATAAACAAACAAACGCGTTTTTTCATAATCGCCCCGTTCCCAAAAGTATCGACAGTCTCCTGTCTACCGGCGATCGGACTCGAACCGATACACCCGTGAAGGCGGTAGATTTTGAGTCTACTGCGTCTACCAATTTCGCCACGCCGGCATAAAACTTCTTCCAGCATACAGGAATTCTGAAAAAAATTCAAGGCATTTTTCCCCTCCCCGGCCAAATAAACGCGCGGAAATCCTTATCCCTTTAGTATGCGGGCGCATTTTTGGGCCGCCACAAGGCGGCCCAAAAACCGGGCTTTCCGCTCCAAGTCCTCGGATTTGCCAATGCAAATCCTGTGGGCTTTCCGCTGCAATCCCATTGCGCAGCGGC
>JAISAF010000309.1 GCA_031266855.1 Spirochaetales bacterium | reverse complement strand
GATCCGGAACATAGTGCCGGTACGGCAGTTAAAGGGGAGGGAGCGCAAATGGAACCATTTCAATAAATACAAATGCAACCTGAAACCCAGTTTTTAGGAGGCTTGCGGCTTAAGTTTATAATGTTGTGCCTGGCACCAAATCGTCATTTCTTATACTTTTCCGGCTTCGTGGTAAATTTTTTCTTCGTATGCTGCCTGTACAGCACGGGTTAGCCGCTGGGCGCGCGCAAGGGAGTCCGGGGGCGCGATAGCGCCCGCTGCAATCCATACCTATCGGAAAGCGACCGTCTTCGGGCGCATTGAAACGGAAAGCCCACAGGAAGCGCATCGGCGCTTCCGAGGACTTGGAGCGGAAAGCCCGATTTTTGGCGCTTTGCGCCAAAAAGGCGCCTGAAGACAATCTATCGCGCTGGAAAATTCCCAGGGCTTCCCTTATGCTTATATCTATGAAAAGGTTCAGGCGTTTTTTGTATCCGCCGCGGCTTTCCATTGCCGGTTTTTTGCTGTTCGCGGCGTTTATCGTATACCCGCAGGAACAAACCCTAAAACTCGCGGTTGGCTATATTCCCCACATTCAGTTTACCCCGCTGTATGTGGGGATCGAAAAAGGGTTTTACCGGGAGGAAAAAATTAATCTGAATATTGAATATGGAGTCGGCATTGATATTTTTTCCCTGCTCGCGGCGGGCAGAATCGATGTGGGGCTTTCCGATTCGGATCAGCTTCTTGTCGCGGGAGCAAAGGGTTTAAATCTGAAAGCCATTTTTCAGTATTATCAGAGGTATCCGGTAACGATTGTCGCTTTGGAGAACAAAATCAGGCGGCCCGAAGACTTTGCGGGGAAAATTATCGGTACGCCGGAACTGTTTGGAACAAGTTACATTGGCCTGCGGATTTTTCTGGAAAAATACGGTCTCCAGGAGACGGTTAAAATTCAAAAGATAGGCTACACCCAGATTCAAAGTCTTTTGGGAAACAAGGTTGACGGGGCTGTGTGTTTTTTCATGAACGAACCCCTGCATCTGCGTGAGAGGAATGTACCTGTGGTTCAGTGGGATGTAAAGGAATTTTCCGATATGGTTGGCGTTTCATTTATTTCTTCGGAAAAAATCATCGCGAGGAAGACCGGCATTCTGAAAGGTTTTGTCCGCGCCACTGCGCGGGCGGTCGCCTACACGATACAAAATCCCGATGAAGCCTGTAAAATCGCCGGACGGTTTACCGGCCAGAGGGACACGGACCTCGGCAACTTCCCGCGGGAAGTCCTTGACAAAACACTGACGCTTTTTGAATCGGCTGAGGGCTATGGCTTTCTGGATGAACAGAAATACCAGCAGTCAATCGATATACTTTTCCACCTTGGCCTGATAAACAGGACATTTGCCGCGGGCAGGGTGCTTCAGGATCTGAGGTAAGTCAGAATAGAGAGCATTTTAGTAATTGCTCCGCACCTGAACCATAAAAACAGATGTTTGTCCCGCCGGATAATCTGTTGTACAACCATGAGCCGCAGCGGAATGAAAAAGCGCCTGAAACCAGTGCCGGAATATTAAAATTTCTTTTAGATCGTATAAAAAACCGTACAAATTCACTCCTGCTGTTCCTGTGTATCAGGCGCGGCATACTGACAGTCGGCGCGCGCACAGGGGCTGGTCGCAAAATTGCGTATGCAATTTTGCTGCTCGCCCATGCGTCCTGGTTGGCGGCAAAATTGCGAAGCGATTTTGCGCTGCCGCTGCGCGTCGGCAGCCGGTGGTGATAACGACGCGCACAGCGCGTAACGCGCTGTGCCTGGTGGACATTTTGTCCCAACATTGCGGCCGGCTGGTTATGGGCAGGTAATTGCCAAAGGCAATTACCTACCCCCGGAATTACCGCTGGTAATTCCGGGGCCTTATTCTGATCTGCCGATGCGCAAGGGATTGTAGCGGAAAGCCCACCGGAAGCGCATCGGCGCTTCCGAGGACTTGAAGCGGAAAGCCCGGTTTTTTTGGACGGGCTACGCCCGTCCAAAAAAATGCGCCCAAAACTGATAAACAAAATGTTATAACTTTCTAAGCCCGAATTAATGGTGTTCTGCCGCGTTTCTCCTGTAAGGTGTCGTCTATGAGATACCTACAGACAAAGTACCTGGGTCGTTTTTTTCTGGGCTGCGTGCTGTGCCTGTTTGTCAGGGGCGGGCTTTTCGCGGATACGGAGCTGTCCCTTGATGAGGCTGTCGGGCTTGCGCTGAGCCGTAACCTTGGCCTTCAGCGGAGCCGCATTGATACGCAGACGCTGAAACGGGCGAAGGATGCCCGCTGGAATGTTCTTGTTCCTGGTATTGAGGCTTCGGCGGCTTTGAACCGGGTCAATGAGAAGCCTCCGGCGGCGCAGGGCGGGCCTTCCCCGTACACGGCTGCTGGTTCGGTGGCCTTGCGGCTGAGCCTTTCCCCCGCGACTTTTACTGGCATGAAGCGGGCTGTTCGCGATTACGAGCGGGGGCTTATCAGTCTTGAGAACGCCAGGACGCTGCTGGAGATGGATGTGCGGAAAGCTTTTTATGGGCTTCTTCTTTTGGAAGAAAACATCAAGCTGACGCGGCAGAATATTCTCACCGCGGAAAAGCGCTGGCTCCAGGCCGATGAAAATTACAGAAACGGTCTTGTCCCCGAACTTGATTCACTGAGCGCGAAAGTAAGCCTGGAAAATCTGCGCCCCACGCTCGATGAGGAAATTATCGCCTGGCAGGAGCAGCTTGAACTTTTTAAGGAATATCTTGGTATTGAGCCGGACGAAAATGTGCGTATTACCGGAAGTATAGAACCCGCGCTGCTGCCTGATTTGGATACCCGGCCTTTCCGCGCTTCGGCGCTTGCTCTGCGGCCCGATATTCAGGAATTGCGGCGGATACGGGATGTAAGCATCCTGAACCGGGACATGGCAAAACAGAGCGCCCTGCTGCCATCCCTTTCTCTTGGGTGGGCCTATTCACCGGCGCTGACGGATCCTTTCAGTTCGGGCCGCTGGAATTCCCGCGATAACTTTGCCGACAGCGGAATGTTCACGGTTTCCCTCTCCCTTGCCATTGATAACCTGTTTCCCGGTTCTCCGGCGCGGGTTTCCATCGCGGCGCTTGAGGATGATATACAAAAACAGGAATCGCGGATTCTGGAGTTCACCCGGCAGGCGGGTGTGGAAATAGAAACCCTGGGCAGGAAAATTCACAAATCGCGGCAAACTATCGAGGCTCTTCTTCTGAACGAGGAGCTTGCGCAACGGACCTACACGCTGACGGAAGAAGCCTACCGGCAGGGATCAAAGGAACTGCTTACTCTCGAAAACGCGGCTGGCGAGCTTCAAAGCGCGAGGCTGCACATAGTCCGGGAAAAATATACCTGTATCACGCTGATTCTGGACCTTGAATATGCTCTGGGACTTCGTTTTGGAACACTGGAAGGAGAAATAAAAAAATGAAAAACACGATTCGGGCGCATTTGCGGCTAACGCCGCAAACCGGGCTTTCCGCTCCAAGTCCTCGGTCTTGCTTTCGCAAGCCCTCCGGGCTTTCCGCTTCAATCCCTTGCGCGCGCCCAGCGGCGGGCAGCGAATTTGCTAACGCAAATTCGCGACCAGCCAGGACGCATGGACGGGCAGCAAAATCGCGTACGCACTTTTGCGACCAGCCAGGATGCATGGGCGAGCAGCGATTTTGCGAAAGCAAAATCGCGACCAGCCCCCCCCTTTGCGCACCCAGGGGCTTTCAGAATATTGAACAGGCTCTTATGCGCGTCATCCTTCGTCTTTTTGCCGGATGCCTTTTCCTCGGATGCCTTTTCACCGGATGCGGGAAAGGAGAACCCGCCGGTGTTCCATCTGCTATTCCAGCGGAAGAAACCGTGTATAGCGTCAGGACGGTTCAGGTGGAAATCAGGGATATTCAGGAATATCTGGAAGCCGGCGGGGATGTTATTACCGAAACAAGCGTTGACATTTTTCCCGATATTGCCGGGAAACTTGTCCGCCTTCACGCGGGCCTGGGTGATTTTGTACAGAAAGGCCAAATCATCGCCAGTGTGGATCCCTCGAAACCCGGCCTTACCTATACGCTCAGCCCTGTCCGGGCTCCCATCAGTGGAACCATACTAGAAGTTCCCGGAAAAATCGGCGCGACAGTCGGGGAGTCCTCCGTTATCGCGCGGGCAGGGCAATTAGGCAGCATTCAGGTAAAAGCCCTTATTCCTGAAAAACAAACCGGCAGGGTTCTCCTGGGGCAAAAGGCGGGCGTCTCTTTTGAAGCCTATCCCGGCGAGATTTTTTCCGCGCTTATTTCCCGCCTTAGCCCGGTTGTGGATCCGCTCAGCCGTACACGGGAAATACGGCTTACATTCACGCAGCCGGTTTCCCGCGTTTCTGTAGGTATGTTCGCGCGAATACGGATAGAGACCGTAGTGCGTGTGGGGCGGGCGCTTATCCCCGAATCCGCGGTCAGCCGGGGCGGGCAGAGTGTTTTTGTTGTAGGCCCGGACAGCCGGGCCGAAGAGCGTATGATCGGCGCGGGAATTTCGCTTGACGGGTTTATTGAAGTTATCCAGGGCCTCCAGGCGGGCGAAATAATCATCAGCGAAGGGCACGGCCTTCTTTCGGACGGCGTTAAAGTGCGCGTTCTTTCCGAACAGAGGCCCGCGCTATGAATATCCAGAAATTTATCAGGCGTCCGGTACTGGTTGTCATTAGCTTTGTTATTTTTATCGGCCTTGGCCTATACGCGGTTCTGGACCTCCCCATCGATTTACTTCCCGACATAGACTTCCCCACTATTATCATTACCACCACATACAATTCCGCCGGACCCGAAGAGGTGGAAAAAAACCTGACCCGTATTCTTGAGGAAAACCTCGGCAGCATTTCACGGCTCAGGAAAATCACCTCGACCTCCTCGGAAGGAGCCAGCATGATTCAGCTTGAGTTCGACTGGGGCGTAAACCTTGACGAACAAACCAATGAGGTACGGGACAAACTCGAAGTAGCGAAGGCCACTTTGCCCGATGAGGCGGAAACGCCACAGATTTTCAAGATGGACACCTCCGCAATGCCCATACTGATCTTTGCCCTTGAAGGCGGCAGGAGCGCGGCGTATCTGCGGGAAATCGCGGACGATTTTGTCCAGCCCCGCTTTGAACAGATTGACGGAGTTGCCCTGGTAGAAGTCTATGGCGGGCTGGAACGGGCCGTGCGGGCCGATATTTCCCAGAACCGCCTTGAGGCTTATGGCATAACTATTTTATCCGCGGCCTCCGCCCTGGCGCAGCAGAATATTCAAATAGGCGGCGGGAAAGTGAAAGAAGGGGACAGGAGTTATCATATACGGACAAGCGGGGAATTCCGCACGGTGAAGGAAATCGCCGAAACAGTTATTGCCTACCGGGGCGCGGAAAACCACCCCATTTTGTTACAGGACATTGCCGAAGTATATGAGGGCTACAAGGACGCGGACATGATTGTGAAGATCGGCGGTGAAGACGGCGTGTATATCTCACTCCAGAAACAAAGCGACGCGAATTCCGTGCGCACAGTGGATAACATTTATCAAAGACTCCCGGAAATAAACGCCGCGCTGCCCCCGGGGGTACAGCTTGTTGTCCTGGAAGACGAAAGCGACTTTATACGGGATTCCATTTCAAACCTTACTTCTTCCGCCGCACAGGGAATGCTCCTGGCCATGATCCTCCTTTTTCTGTTCCTGCGAAACATCCGCGCGGCCCTGATTATCGGCGCTTCCATTCCCATTTCCATTGTGCTGACCCTGATGGTTCTGTATTTCATGGGCATTACCCTGAATGTCATGACTTTGGCCGGCCTTATCCTGGGAGTCGGGCTGATTGTGGACGCCTCCATCGTAATCATGGAAAATATTTTTCAGTATCGCCGGCGGGGCGCCTCCCCGCAGGAAGCCGCCGTATCCGGGGGCGAGGAAGTTATAGCGCCCATCATCGCCTCGGCGCTTACAACAATCTGCGTTTTTATTCCGCTGATCCTTTTCAAATACCAGCTCCGGCTATTGGGAGTGATCCTCAGCGACATGATGATTACGATTGTCGTTACCATCTCGGCAAGCCTTGTTACCGGCGTTGTTCTTGTGCCGGTTCTTGCAGCCAGGGTTTTTCCGGTCTCAACCCGCGCCCAAAAACCCTTAAAAAATAAATTCCTCGCGGGCCTTGACGGGTTTCTCGGCGCTCTTATTGACAGGCTCTCCGCGCTGTACAGAAAAACCCTTATCCTCGCGCTGGGCCGCCGGAAGTCTGTTATCCTTGGAAGCGCCGCGCTTTTCGCCGCCAGCCTCGCGGCCTTTCCCCTGCTTTCTATTAGTGTCTTTCCCGATATGGAAGACGATACGGTTAAACTAAGCGCCGAACTCCCCGCGGGAAGCCGGCTGGAAAAAACCGCTGCTCTCATGGCCGAACTGGAAACCTTTATCCGCGAGGAAGTCCGCGGCTACACAACAGTTTATTATACAGCCGGAGCGGCGGTCAACGCGATCATAACTTCCCGCGAAAATTACGGGGAACTTACCATTACCCTGCCCCCGCTTAGTAAACAGATCGACACAGTAGAAACAATCAGGGCGAAACTCCGCTCGCGGTTTTCCAGTTATCCCGGCGTGGTATTTGGAATGGAAGAAAGCGCTCTCTCGGATTCGGAATCCCCCATCGACATCATGGTCAAGTCGGACGATCTTGAAAAACTCCTGCAAACCGCCGCCGCCATTGAAACCCTTATCCGCACGGAAATTCCGCACGCCATTGAAATTTCCCAGGATATTTCCGCCGCCCTGCCGGAAATACAGGTGGTGATTGACCGCAAAAAAGCCTACGCCCTGGGACTCTCGGTTCAAAATATCGGAGAAGAAATCCGCGCGGGCATAAACGGAATCACCGCCTCCGTATTCCGCAAGGACGGCAAGGAATACGATATTTTCCTCGTCCTCCAGGATTCCGATAAAAGTAAAATCCCCGACCTCAACAAAATCTTCGTTGTGAACGCCGCCGGACTGCGCGTCCCCGTATCCAGCTTCGCCGAACTTCAAAAAGCAACTGGGCCCGTGGACATAAAACGCGAAAACCAAACCCGTACAATCCACATCCAGGGAAAACCCGCGCCCGGCGCCGAAGCCACAGCAGTCACAGAACAAATCCGTGGCCGTATCGAAGCATCCCTGATCCCGGAAGACGTGCGCATCGAATACGGCGGCGACTATGCCGACATGGAGGACTTCGGAAATAAACTTATCATCCTGCTCTTCATCGCGGTGGGCCTTGTCTTCTGCGTCATGGCAGGTCAATACGAATCGCTCAAAGATCCTCTCATCAATTTTTTTACCATACCCCTGGTCTTCATCGGCGTCATCGGCATCTACCTCCTTACCGGACAAACCTTCAATATGTTCAGCGCCATAGGAGTTATCATGCTCGTGGGCATCGTCGTAAATAATGGAATTGTTCTTGTAGACTACACAAACCTTCTGCGCCGCCGCGGAGCGAACCTTCACGACGCCTGCGTCGAAGCGGGAGTCGACCGCCTCCAGCCCGTACTCATGACAAGCCTTACCACCATTCTCGCCACAATCCCTATGGCCTTCTTCCCCGGCGAAAACTCCACCATGATCCAGCCCATCGGCATGACAGTTGCCGGCGGCCTTACGGTAAGCACTTTTATAACGCTGTTTCTTATTCCCGTTATGTACACCCTTTTTAACAAAGACAGCGTACAAAAAAGGGAGGAAATTTAGCAAGACATTTATTTGTTACGCGTCATTTGGGCGCATTTTTTGCCCGTGGAATCCACGGGCAAAAAACCGGGCTTTCCGCTGCAAGTCCTCGGATTTGCTCATGCAAATCCTGTGGGCTTTCCGCTGCAATGCGCCCGAAGACGGTCGCTTTCCGATAGGTATGGATTGTAGCGGGCGCTATTGCGCCCCCGGAATCCCTTGCGCAGCGGCAACTCAAAACCAAAGCCACGGAATTGCCGGGAGGCAATTCCGTGGACAACAAACGCCGGTGCCCCGCCTGAAAATTTAAAAATGTTGACAAAACAATATATACTGATTAAAATCATCGGATAAAATAATATGGAGATAATCAAGTGTTCGCAGTAAAATCAGTTGAAGAAATAAAAAATGAAATTACTAAAGATTGTACCCGTGAAATAAATTTCCCGGAATCAGCCAGTTTTCCTTTTCATGAATTATATAAGGAAATTGTTACAAAAATTAAAACACTGGAAATATCTTCCGAATGTATTTTATATAATTCTGTTGACGCGGCAAAAATGACAAAATCATATTCCAATGTTGATACAGATAGTATAAAAAATTACTGGTTCATTGGACAAACCGTTCAGGGAGATTACTGGATTATGGATACAAACGGAAAAGTATATTTTTACGATCATACCAGCGAGGAAACAGGCATCGGGAAAATAATAGATTTAAATATAACCTTCGGGAAATGGCTTCAATACGCGTATTTGAATAAAGAATTTGATAAAATATGTAACGAATACAGGGAAAAATTAAAGGAAATAAGCGGGGAATTAATGAAAAATTATCCATTTGAAATTGGATAAAAGAACAGGAATATTCAGCAAAATAATATAGGTTTTCCGAATGGTTTCATAGACTTGTGAAAAAACCGAAGATTATCGAACAGGTCTAATGTTTTTTGTATGGAGGCTGAAAATGTTTAAAATAAATGGTGAAAATTATGAAATAGAGCAGGCATATATGGACGCCCTTCTTGATGATGAAGAGGAAGAAAGATTGATGTTCGGAGTGGAAATTTCAGGAAAGCAGGTAGATGATACAACATTGCCTTTTATCACTTCGGATACACTATTAAAAATAAAGAAACATGAAATAAAAAAGTGGCAGGACATTGCCGGGCGTGTTGTGAAATGGGAAAAATATTCTAAAAATATATGGAAGCCGCACGCGAAATTTTGCAATTGTTATAAAAAATCATTTCGGGGGAATTTTATTTATAATGCTAAAATTGAATTTAACACTATCGATAATAACGATAATAAAATAGTCATAAAAATACAGGGATTATGCGATAGTAAGTTTAATGGTACGGTAATAAAAACTTTATCGCTGGAAATAGAAACGGAAGTTGATTTTAGATGGATAAATGCCGGCCTGAATACAGGCGAAGAACTGGCAAAAGATAAATTAAACCCATACCTTGACGCGAATAATTTTGATTACAGTGTATCAGAACTTAAATTAAGTAATGGCGATGTAAATATGATGGGGCGGTTTGATTTAAAAAAATAAAAATTATAAAAACAGGCGCTTGACGCCACGGAAATCAGAGTATATAATTTATGCTATAATCATACAAACGAGGTACAATATGGCTTTTGATAACTATAAAGAAGAAGAACACAACGAAGTAACAAAAAAAATACATGAATTAATTAAACAGGACGCTTATGAAAAAATATTACGATTATATAAAAAGATACCTGACAAGGAAAAAACCCCGGAACAGGCGCGGTGTACTGTATCGGCTTTCATGTTGCTAAAAAGAATAGATGAAGCGCGGGCATTACTGGATACATACGCTGAGGCCGGGAAAGAAGATGCACAATGGCATACCCAATACGGGTGGACGTATTACGTTGAGCAAAAATATCAAGAAGCGATACCGTATTTTGATAAGGTTGAAGATTTAACCCCTAAAAATACTTCAATGCTGAATTATCTGCGGGAATGCAATGAAAACGCTGGCAATAAGGAAGAAGCAAAAAGGTTAAAAATGCGGATTCGGGAAATAAACACCTTAAAAGATACAGGCGATAAATATAAAAAGGAAAATTATTATAAGAATAAAAAATGATGGAGTACGCCCTTCGATACGCTTCGCCGCCCCCGAAGGCCCGGTTGATCCGGCCCTGGCCCACAGAATCTTTTAACCGCCAAGTTGAAGACTGACAAGGGCGAAGAAGCAAAGAACGGAATTCCTTCGACTTATTCGACTTCGCGGTAAGAATTTTTTGCGTTTTCCAGGACAAGAGCCTTTTAAGTGGTGTATAGTAGATTTATGCAAGCGCATATTCTGATTGTTGAGGACGAAAAAGAAATAAATGATCTTATCTGCCTGTATTTGTCCCGCGAGGGGGCCGTTTGCCGGCAGGCTGAAAGTGGCGAAGAGGGGTTTGCTTTTTTTCAAAAGGAGAACTTTGATTTGGTTCTTCTGGATATTAATCTTCCGGGTATAGACGGTTTTGATTTTTTGAAGAAACTTCGGGAAAAAAACGATGTTCCGGTTATTATTGTTTCGGCGCGGCAGGATGACGCGGATATTGTGCTGGGCCTGGGAATAGGCGCGGATGATTTTGTTGTAAAACCTTTTTCGCCCAGTGTTCTTGTCGCGCGTGTGCGGGCGCGGCTGCGCAGGGCCGTGGAGGGAGTTGGAAAAAACGCTGTGCGTTTTGGTGATTTTGTTCTTGAGGCCGGGAATTACCTTCTTAAGCGCGGCGGCAGCAGGGTAGCGCTTTCGCCGAGGGAATTCTCCCTCCTGTGCCTGCTGGCCGAAAATCCGGGGCTTCCTATAAAGAGTGCCGACATTTATGAAAAAGTCTGGGGCAACGCCTACGGCGATACTACGACAGTCGCGGTTCATATACAAAGGCTGCGGCGCAAGATTGAGGATAATCCCGATGCGCCCCGGTTTATTAAAACAGTTTTTGGTTTCGGTTATGTTTTCGACAGGGACGGTGAGATATGACTCTGCGCAAAAAACTTGTTTTTCTTATGATAGGAATGATTTTCTTTCCCTTTCTTGCTTCAGGACTTACCATGTTTCTTGTTTTTTTAATTACAGGATCGGAATCCGGTGCTCCTGAGTTTATGAGCTATCTGCGCTGGCTGTATGAGGATTTTACTCCCGCTGTACAGAAGGGCGGGCTTCCGCCCATGCCGAAGGAATCTTTCCCCCTTGTTTTCCTGTCGCCCGATAACACCGTGCTTCTTTCAACCGACGGGGCTTTCCCTGTGGGAAGCCGGATATCACCGGAAGCTGTATTTGACGCCTTCCGGTTTTCCACAGGCGGCAACGATCAGTGGCAGATTATTATGCAGCGCGTCCGGCGGAATAACCAGGAGGCTGGAACGCTCGTGGTTGCGGGTAACATTGATTTTTCGCTGGAATTGGTCGCCGCACGGGAATGGATTTTTATTTTTTATATTGTCCTCGCCATTGTTCTGGCCGCGGCTATCGGAGGCGCGGGCATAATCCGCAATATGCGCCGTTCCATTGCCGGACTTGAGGAAGCCGCGAAAAAAATCGCGGCTGGAAATTATGACTTCGCGCTTGTTCCCCGCGGCAGGGACGAGTTTACTTCCCTTACCGAATCCTTCGAGACCATGCGTAAAACGATTCAGGAAAATTCCGCCCAGCGCTCCCGTTTCCTGATGGCGGTTTCCCACGACCTGAAAACTCCCCTGACATCAATCCGCGGATATACCGAAGCCATTGAAGACGGAATGGCTACGGACGAGGAAACCCGCGCCAGGTATCTGGGCATTATCCGGGCTAAAACGGGAGTGCTGGAAGAAAGGATTTTTGAACTTATCGACTTTGTCAGGATGCAGACCGGGGACTGGCGCATGAGGCATACGATGTTTGGTTTGAAAAAATTTCTTGTGGAAATCTCCGGCCTTTTCGCTCAGGACTTGCGGGTGGAAAAAAAGACTTTCAGCGCCCGGCTGGATATTCCCGATTCGGTGGAAGTCCTTGGGGATAAGGCTCTTTTAATGCGGGTTTTTGAAAACCTTTTCGGTAACGCACTGCGCTATTCCGAGGAAAACAGTTTTATAGAACTTTCAGCCCAGTCTGTTTCCGGTGGCGCTGATATCCGGCTTTTCAATTCAGGGAAGGGCATCGCGCCGGAGGAACTGGAGCTGGTTTTTGAACCTTTCTACAGAGGAAGCTCCTCCCGCCGGGAACGTGGTTTTGGTTTGGGCCTTTCCTCCGCGCGGTCAATACTCGAAAATCACGGCTGGAGCATTCGCGCGGAATCCGTGCCGCAAAGCGGCGTGTCGTTTATTATCCATATTCCGCTTGACGCGGAGAGGGACAGGCCGGGCAATAAGGATGGGGTATCATAATCGGGATCGGACTATTACCCTGTAAAGACTACACACAAAGAAATATAAATAACCGCGAAGTCGAAAAAGGCGAAGGCAATTAACTGCATGCGTATAACGCATTAGTCGCAAATTTGCGAAGCAAAATTGCGACTAACGAACAGGCCGCGCCCCTCCCGGAATGGAAAGCATACTGGAAGGGCGCGTTTGGCGCTGGTGCGCGCGCGAGGGATTGTAGCGGAAAGCCCACAGGATTTGCATTGGCAAATCCGAGGACTTGGAGCGGAAAGCCCGGTTTTTTTGGGCGCGCTTTCGCGCGCCCAAAAAAATGCGCCCGAAGACGGTCGCTTTCCTATAAGTATGGATTGTCGCGGGCGCTGGGCGCGCCCTGTGGAATGCGCCATCATATCCTGGTTAGGCGTTTACCACGTATTTCGGCTTTCCGTCAATAAATGATTTCAGGCCGTCAATGGCAATATCCATAAGGCGCTGGCGGCTTTCCTTCGGCGCCCAGGAAATGTGAGGCGTAATAAAGCAGTTCTTCGCTTTCAGGAGCGGATTATCCCCCCTGATGGGTTCGGTGGAAACAACATCCAGCCCCGCCGCGTATACCTTGCCGGAGTTCAGGGCGTCCGCCAGATCCTGCTCGACTATCAGCGGCCCGCGGGAGTTGTTCAGTATGATAACCCCGCCTTTCATTTTCGATAGAGCGTTCCTGTTTATTATACCCTGGGTGGAGGGGAAAAGCGGACAATGCAGGGCAATGACATCGGACTCCGCGAAGAGCTTGTCAAGCGCAACATAGGGGGCAATGGCCCGGCCCGCTTCACTTTCGAACTCATCATAGGCAATAACATTCATTCCCAGCGCTTTGGCGATGCTGCCGGTCGTCTGACCGATTCTGCCAAAGCCGATGATTCCCATTGTCTTGCCCGCCAGCTCGATAAGCGGATAATCCCAGAAACACCAGTCGATGTTTTTCTCCCAGCGGCCTTCATGAACAGCCTTGTCGTGATGGCCGGTGTGATGACAGATTTCCAGAAGAAGCGCGATGGCAAATTGGCCCACAGCCGCGGTTCCATACGTGGGGATGTTACATACAGGAATGCCCCGCGCTTTTGCGGCCTCCACGTCCACAACATTGTAGCCTGTCGCCAGAACGCCGATATACTTCATGTTCGGGCAGGCCGCGATAGTCTCTTTGGAAACCGGCGTTTTGTTGGTGATAACAGCCTGTGCGTCCCCAATCCTTTCGATAATCGTTTTGGGTTGATCAAGAGGCGTGCGATCGTAGACTTTTAATTCACCCAGGGCTTCAAAGCCGCTCCAGCTTAAATCGCCGGGATTCTCGGTATAGCCGTCAAGTACAACAATTTTCATTTCTATTCCTCCAAAAAAAAATTATAAATTTTTTAATTCCTGATTACACTAAAAAATGTGAATATAACCGGAAGGAAATCTAACCGCTAAGTCGAATAAGCAAGCAAAAAAGTAACAAAAACCTTTGAAAAAGCCAAATTTTCTTCTTCCTTTTTTTGCTTCTTCGACCTTGCCAGTCTTCGACTTCGCGGTAAATCCCTTTGCGGTCAATCTTTTTCCGAAAAATATTTTAATCCTCCAGAAGCGCCCAGGCGCGGTTCAAAACACGCTTCGCGTTGGCGATAACGATTTCAGGATCCTCGTCCTTCCAGGGCTTTACCTCGAAACTCAGGACATACGGATCATCAGGCCGGAAAAATCCCTCGTTCCTCAAAACCCGCAAGAAGTCCACCACCTGAGGAACATCGTTCGACCCATTCGGAAACCCGAAACGCTGATGCTCGTCTCCATAGCCCAGCGCGGAAGGATCCCCGCAAACGGTATTGCCAATATGAAAATGCGTCAAATACGGCCGCAGAGTACGCACAACGAATTCAGGCGTTTCATACGTCATAGGAATATGGGACAGATCGATAAGCAGCCCAAAGTTATTATGGCTTGTCCGCATATCCGCCGCGAACCGCGCCGCCAGAGGCGCGGGCCCAATAAGGGACGCCTTCGCGATATCGTAATCAAACACTTCCAGTTCGACAAACATATTCTTCGATTTCGCATAATCGCACAGATTCCGCGAAGTCTTCAAAAGCTGGGCATAGGACTGCTCCCGCGTCTCCATCTGCCATTTACCCGAAAAAAAAGCCACACCCTTTGAACCCAGCTCCCGCGCCTCGTCAACAGCCTCAATAAGAGTAGCCTCCGCCTTCCTGCGCTCGCCCTCATCCAGATGATTCGCGTTCATACCAGTCGTCAGCAGCCTCGGCTGCGCCCCATAACAAACAGTAATATGCGACTCGCGCAGCATCTTCGCCGTCTTCCCGCGCGTATCCGCGTCCTTTATCCAGTTCACCTCAATCGCGTCAAAATAATCATCACACGCAACCCGCCGGATATTCTCAAAGGTATTCGGATCCTCCCCCCTCGCCATGCCGGGATACGCCATAAACACGATCAGTCCCACCCGTAAATGCTTCTTAATCGGTTCTCTCATGCCTTCACTCCTTTTTTCTTCCGAATGAGCCATTATCGCATACAACCGCAAAAAAAAGAAGTCCTCCCGAAACAGACTAACCGCCGCCGGAATTTCTGTCATCATATTTTGGGCGCATTTTTTGCGGCTAACGCCGCAAAAAACCGGGCTTTCCGCTCCAATCTTTTTTACCGCGAAGCGGTAAAAAAGGATTTCCGCTGCAATCCCATTGCGCTGCGGAAGCTCAGAACCAAGCCAGGAAATTGCCGCTGGCAATTTCCTGGGCGCATAAGTGCCGACGGCAATTATACAGCTCTAACCAGGCGGTCGAAATTTTTTTTTGACAAAATTGCGTGGTCTGCCACCAAGCACAGCGCGTTACGCGCTGTACACGTCTTTATCACCAACCGGCTGCCGCGCAACAGCGGCGGACAGCGGCCCTGCGTATGCTTCGCATACGCAGGGCCGCACCTGTAACCGCGCCCCGCGATTTTGCGAAGCCCATACCCTGTATATACGCCAGGGGT